>DASWNL010000623.1:0-4689 GCA_036399215.1 Abditibacteriaceae bacterium | reverse complement strand
ACATCGGGGCCATAAGCGCCTAAAATCATATCCCAGGTGCGGCCCCGCGAATCGGGCGCTAAGAGAATCAGGCCATGCTTTTCCGCCATATCGCGCAAAAGGTTCGTGCCATGTTTGGCATTACCACCGGCACCATGCAAGGTCAACACAAAAGGCATGGCATGGTCAGGATGATAACTTGTGGGCACATAGAGATGTGCATCACGCCGCT
The DNA here is from genome assembly GCA_036399215.1 of Abditibacteriaceae bacterium. GTDB lineage: Bacteria > Armatimonadota > Abditibacteriia > Abditibacteriales > Abditibacteriaceae > DASWNL01. The sequence continues at coordinate 4,478 of DASWNL010000623.1, read as the reverse complement.
GTCCCAAACCTAACTTCAATAAGCCCTTCGGTGCCTCAATCAAATTTTCTTTATCTGTTAAAGGGCGCGCCAGTAACCTTCCCTGTTTGGCAGCCCGTTCGCCGGCTAATTCCTGCCTGGTATGCACAATGGTTTCTCTTCCCTGTGGCTTTGAAAGCTATGCCAAGCCAATGCCGGGTCAGCGCCATTATGTCAGGAAAAGACCCCGCCTGTGGCCGTAGATTTTTAATCTTTTAAAGCAGGTGTTTTTAATAGGGTTACGCAGTTGGGGATTTCGTAGGGGCGCAACAGGTTGCGCCCCTACAAGACTTGCTCTCGTGTTTTTTATTCAAATGCGTAACTGCTATTTAACAATGCAACACTGGTCGCGCCATCTTGCACCAACCCTTGATAGGCTTCTACCAGAGGTGTTGATACTCGATCTAATGAATTGACATCAAGCCCCCACAATCCCATCGGCACAATGTAGCTGGCTAAGGGCGCACTGCCTTGTTGATAACCCCACGCCACAAGGTCAAACATTGGCCACCAGGTGTAGCCCACGAGAGGAACACCACGTTCGCGCACACGCCGCACACCATTAACCGATTGATTGAGCCATTGCAAGCGCCGCGCAACTGTGCCACGCCCGGCGGTTTCAGCGATAAACATCGGGCGATGGTAACGCTCCCAATAAGCGGTTGCAATCTCTTCCACCATATCCGCGTTGCCATAAGGAAAGCGAATGCGCACACGGCCCGATGCCCCGCGCACGAATTGCTTTTGCGAGAGCATGGGATACAAGTTAATGCCGATAACATCAAGTTCGACGTTATGTTCTTGAAACCAGATTAACGATTCTTCACTGGCGCCCTTTTGCAACAGCCAGTGCCAGAGCGAATGCTCTTCATTAACCCGCCCACTAACCAGATCAAGTGCTAAAAACATCAGGTCGCGACGAAACTGCGTCAGGGCCAGCATCTGCTCATCTTCTGGAATCGGAGGCAGCCAGCAATTGGTGGCATCAACGTGCGCCAAGACGTTTTCCGGGTCAACAGCGCGCAAGGCCTGGCCGGTTTGCACGATGCCGCGACACAGAGCCAAAGTGACCTTTACAAAGCCGCGCCAACCCTTGAGATAAGGCGGCCACCATCCGAGCTTCCCACAGTTCCAGGCCGTAATGCGCGGCTCATTGAGTGGCGTCCACCATTGAATGCGCCCCTGGAAGCGCTCGGCCAAGCGAGCCGAATAATCGGCCATGTGATTTGCAAAATCAGGATGCAGCCAGGCGTTTTCCATCCATTCAGGCACACCGTAATGCACTAAATCTACAATCGGATCAATGCCCAGTTCGAGCAGGCGTTCAAGTGCTCGCTCCGACCAATCCCAGTCCCAAACATTTGGCGCTGGATTCATACGCGGCCAGGGAATGCCGTAACGCGCCGCGTGCACTCCTAAACTCGCCATCAATTCAAGGTCGGCTTCCCAGCGCTCGTAATGTTGCGTCAGTTCGTATTCATCCATAATGCGCCCATTTTGCGGCCAGGACGCCGTGACGAATGAGTCTTCAATGCCTGTTGCCCATAAGAAATAATCGGGACGGTTTAAAACAGCGAGTTGGGAGTAAGAAGGCAGCATAAGCGAAGGTCAATCGGTTCGTAACTGCTCCAATATGTTCAATGCGTTACCTGTCGCGGCAAACTCAGCGGTGTTATCGAAAATGCACCATACCGGTGTATTGAGGGATGCTGCTTTAGTCAGTTTTTGCGTTAAAGACTCCAAGTAATCAGGTGAGTAATCCGAATAATAAATACGCGGTGAGCCGTGTAAGCGGTAATACATCAGCTCATGCCAACCGCCAGTTTCTGCGGCAGTCGGCGTTAAAGCCGGGTCAGCAGCCACGCGAGCAATACGATGAGTGATTAGCAGTTCTTCGGCTTCAGGAGCAAACCAGGTGATGTGTCGCGGCTCGCAAACTACATCACCGACAAAGCGTTGGCGCAGGGCCTTAAAAAAGATGGACACAGTTTCAGGATGATATTTCAGGCTGGGCGGGAGCTGAACTAAAAGCGGCCCTAATTTTTCGCCTAATCCAGCGCATTCTTCGAGGAAATCATCAAGCGCCACCTCACTATTTACCAAACGATTATTATGCGTAATAGCCTTAGGCACTTTGACGGCGAAGCGAAAATCATCGGGCACACTCTCGGCCCAACGCGCATAGGTTTTCGTTTGATGTGGACGATAAAATGATGAATTGATTTCCACTGCCCGAAAGACAGCAGCATAGCGTTCCAGGTGACTACCCACAGTTAGAAAATGCGCGGCATATTGTTTTGGCACTGCCCAACCCGCGCATCCTATGTAGAGAGATGAAGATTCGGCCATTAGCGTTTGTGGAGCGAGTGTGTTTAGCCCTGTCCAACCCAATCAGCCGCCGCCACTTCTTTCCAGCGGGCGCGGATTTGGTTGACTTGCTCTTCAGATAGTGGCCCATCCGCGAGTAATGTCGCATTTTGCACCCACCGTTCGGGACGCTTGGTGCCGACGATAGCAGTGCTTACCGATGGCAAACTCAGCGTAAAACGCAAGGCTGTTGATACCGCCTCATCGCCTTCGATAAAGTCGTATTTCAACTCGTTGAGCCGTTTCCAATAGGTGTGGCCATAAGCCGCTTCTGATGCGCCGTTTTTCCAGGCAACATTGGCAATGGGGCGTTTGGCGATCACGCCCAGGCCACGCTGTAAAGCTAAGGGCAAAGTCAAATCAAGGGCTTCCTGGTCGGCGATATTAACGGAGGTTTCAAGCGCGTCAAAAGCACCACATTCAATAGCATAGCGCGCCGCATGGCTATCGCCGCTATAACCGATGAAGCGCGTTTTGCCCTGTTCCTTAGCGCGCTGCAAAACTTGGATGACATCACCCTGACGAAGCATCTCTTCCGAACAGGTATGCAGCAACACTAAATCAACGCAGTCCGTTTGCAGGCGCTTCAAGCTGCGCTCAATGCTTTGTTCCAGCAGCTTCAAATCCCAGTCGGGTAAATCAAAGCCGGAAGCATGGCCGCATTTGGTGAACAGATGATAATCACCTCGTCGTTTCGATACGGCGTTGCCAATCAATTCTTCACTGTCGCCATAGCACTCGGCGGTGTCAATCACATTCAGTCCTGTATCCAAGGCGCTATTCAGCAACTTTTCTACATCAGAGGGCGCTGCTTTTTCAAAACCGATTTCGGCGCCACCAAAACCCAGCACACTAACCTCTAAACCCGTCTTGCCAAAAGTTCTTTTTTCCATGATTGTTTCCTTAAACTCTTGTTTTTAACGCAACCCCTGCAAATGGGTTAAAACCTATTCCAATTCATCTCTATCAAAATTGACGCCTAACTACTAACACCTGAAACGGGACAAGACCATGAGCGAACTACGCCTCGAACCTTACTCTATTCCTTCGGCCCAATTGGGGCCGCAGAACCCTTTGCCTTCGTTGCAAAAAGTTCGCGGCATCAACTTTGTGGATGATGCTCCGAACGATATTCCGCCCGAAGATCGCGCCCATTTGGGCTATGGCTTCGATTTAAGCCTGCTGCCCTATCAAATGCAGGATGGTTACAACCGCAGCAAGCGCGAGAAGTTGTGGCAAGCCGCTGTGTTGGAAAATGAAATCCTTCGTGCGACCTTCCTACCGGAGTTAGGCGGGCGGCTGTGGTCACTCGTTCACAAACCATCGGGCCGCGAATTGCTATATCGCAATCCGGTTTTTCAGCCGGCCAATTTAGCGGTGCGTAACGCCTGGTTTAGCGGCGGTGTCGAGTGGAACATCGCTGTGCCCGGTCATAGCCCGCTGACCTGTTCGCCTTTGTTCGCGGCCCAGGTGTCGGGGCCAGACGGCGAACCGATACTTCGCCTTTACGAATGGGAACGAGCGCGCCAGGTGCCCTTTCAGATAGATGCCTATCTGCCATCTGACTCTCCCATGCTCTTTATCCACGTCAGCATTTATAATCCACATGCAGAGACGATTCCGATGTATTGGTGGTCGAACATCGCGGTTCCCGAACGACCCGATGTGCGTGTTTTAACTCCCTCAGATTTCGCTTACAAATACTCTTATCGAGGTGGCTTGCAACGTGTGCCTGTGCCCACCTGGCAAGAAACCGACTTTACCTATTCCACCAATTTAAAAACGGCGAATGATTTCTTTTTTCGTGTTCTCGATGAGCAACGCCCGTGGATTTGCGCGCTCGATGAACAAGGAAAAGGATTGATTCAAACCTCAACCTCCCGCTTGCAGGGCCGCAAATTATTCGCGTGGGGTATGCACCCCGGTGGGCGTCGATGGCAGGAGTATCTTTCTAAAGCAGATCAACCTTATATCGAAATTCAAGCCGGCTTAGCACGCACTCAATCACAATGCTTGCCGATGCCACCACAAACTGAATGGTCGTGGACAGAAGCCTATGGATTCTTGGAAGCTGATGCCCCAATTGTTCATGG
>DASWNL010000622.1:0-13627 GCA_036399215.1 Abditibacteriaceae bacterium | reverse complement strand
ATAGGAGAAATTGCAATTATGCCGCGCAGTATTTTAGACGACAAGCGTAGTTTCGATGAAAATCGCAAGCGGATTTCTCACGCCGCTTTGGAATATTTCACCAATCGCAAGCGTTCGCTTGATGCGTTTACGGCACAGGTCAATGCCAGAGAAGGCACGCCACTTCAACTTTTGGCTTTTTGCGGTCTGGGAGGCATAGGAAAGACGGCGCTGCTCGGCAAATTTGTGCAAGAGTTGGACAACAATTCTGCGCTGTTTCACGGCCATAAATTGCCGCACGCCCGTTTCGATTTCAAAGGCACGCCAGTTGATGCCAGCATCCCGGCTTTGCTGAGTCTGCGCATCGGTTTGGGAAAGACCAGAGGCATTACGTTTCCTCTTTTCGACCCAATGATCGCCATGTTGATAGCGCGCTCCGGGGCCGAGGCGCCGCCGATAGTCAAAGTAGATCAAAGACTTAACATCCTTTATCAATTAACCAAAGGAGGCGCCGCGCTGACTCCGGTGGGAGCCGTGGTGGCGGGAGTGATAGGCGTGGCCGAAACCGCCGGAAAGTGGATCGGCGCAAAAGCTGCCGAACAAAATGAAACTGCTCATGACCTGATTCGCAGGGCGGGTGGCACGCAGAACGACATCAAACTTTTCGAGCAGGTGCAGGCGGGCGGCCCGGAGTTGCAGGACGAACTTATCAATCGCTTTTGCTGGGATTTGAAGGACAGCCTCGATAAAGCGCCGCTGAGCCGTGCCGGTTTCGCCTGCCGCGCTGTGATTCTTCTCGATACTTACGAACAATTGTCCATTGGCGGCAGTGATAAAGCCTCTTCACGCGCCAGTGAACTGGAAGTGTGGGTGCGCCGCCTGGTAGCGAATTGTCTGGCTATTGGCGTCTTGCCTGTTATTGCAGGGCGCGATCATCTGCGGCAACGTTGGCACGAAAAAGAATCGGACGAAAATTGGCTCAAAGCCATTGACGAGCATCTTTTAGGCGGTCTGACACGCCGCGACGCGCATTATTTTCTGCACGCTGTTGGCATCGGGGAAGCGCCGCCCGATGACCCCAACGACACCACTATCCGCGACCCATTACAGCGCGCCATCATTGACTGCTGCCCCGAATACAAAGCGGAAGATGCGCCCGCCGCGCCGGACACAAAAGACGACGCGCCCAAACCGCAATTTCCATTGCCTGAACGCGGCTGTCATCCGTTGGCTCTGGCGTTGTGCGCCGAAATCGTGATGAACTCGCGCGCCGACCCGAAACGCTTAGCCGACCCCTCACCGGAAACATTTCGCCATATTCCACCCGGCAAAGAACTGATGGAATTGACCGACCGCTTTTTAAACTCGCTCAACGATACCCACAAAGAACGCTGGTTGAAAGAGTTGAGCCTGACGCCGCGCTTCGACGAAAAGGCCGCGCTGGCAATGGCAAAAGATCAAAACCGCACCGCCTGGGAAGTGCTGACACTGTATTCATTCATGGAAAAGCAGCCCGATGGCTTCTGGCGCCTGCACAACCTGATGGGCGACTGCCTGCGCCATCGCGTGCCCGAAGACGCTGCCCGCTCCGTGCATGAGTTTTTCCGCGACTACTGGCACGAGCGCGGCGAAGCGGCGCTGGCTTTTTATCATCAATGGTCACTTGACCCCGAAGGCACTTTGAACGCCTGGCTTCAACAACAAGAAGCGGCGCGCACCGACCTCAACCGCATTGAAGAAGCACGCCAATTGCTGCGCCTGTGGGACGAAATCGCGCTGGATGAAGCAGACCGTCACATCGGCGACGAATTGTGGGCACGCACGCACGGCACGCTTGCTAATGCCCTGCAACAAACACCGCAGTTAGGAATTGGCGCCGCGCTCACAGCAGCTATAGAACACTTCCAAGCTGCTTTGCGCGTGAGAAAAGAAGACACGCTCCCACAGGATTGGGCAATGACACAGAACAATCTGGGCATCGCTTACAGAAATTTGCCCTCTGGCGACCGTGCCGAGAATTTGCAGAGCGCCATCGCTTACTATCAAGCCGCTTTGCGTGTCTATAAAGAAGACACGCTCCCACAGGATTGGGCGATGACGCAGAACAATCTGGGCGCCGCTTACAGTGAATTACCTTCTGGCGACCGTGCCGAGAATTTGCAGAGCGCCATCGCTTGCTACCAAGCTGCTTTACGTGTCTATAAAGAAGACACGTTCCCGCAGGGCTGGGCGGAAACGCAGTTCAATTTAGGCTTGATAGAGGCGGCACTGGCGCAGGAAAATCAAGACTTGAATGCGCTTATTTCAGCCTGTGGCTGTTTCGTCGACGCGCGACGCGGGTTTGAGGCCGTTGGACTTCCAGAAGGTGCCGCACGCGCTAACCAAATGGTAACGAAGATTGGAGCCGTTCTCGCGGAACTCGCCGCCGAGCAGCAAAAAGCGCAGGACGAAGGCGCCGAGGTGAGTAACAGCACGTAAGCGACGATTTAAATTACGCCGGGACACCAGGGGCACAGAGATTTTATCTCTCTGTGCCCTCTGTGTTCTTTGTGGTTAAACAACCAAGCGCCAGTCGTTCTGTCTAAAGTGCCGTTTTGCCGGTAAATTGAACGAGGCCGATTTTGGATAACCAACAAAAGACGGAACAGAACACCGAAGAACTCACAGATCAGAACGCCGACGATAAGCTGCAACTGCGGCGCACAACCGATAAGCCGGTTGAGCCGGATGTTTCGCTGCTGAGTGGTGAGCAGCCTTTAGATACAACGGTGATGGACACCGAAACCGCGACAGCCATGCAGCATGGCTCGACCGGTAAGAGTGTGGCCAAAGCTACCGCCGGTATCGGCCTTATGCACTTAGCGCGCTTTGTCATCGGCTTTATCGCGCAGCCTCTGATTGCCAGCAACTTCGGCTTGCGCTGGCACGCCGATGCTTATGCGGTTTCGACCGATCTGGTTCAGCGCGTCTGGCTGCTGTTTGAGAAAGTGCTCAATCCGGCTATTTTGCCCTGCTTCATTGGCGCCATGAAAGAAGAAGGTGAAGAGCGCGCCTGGCGTCTGGCTTCTACCGCCATCATGCTCACGGCTATAGCGCTGTTTTTGATGAGCATCGCTTCGTTTTTTGCGATGCCGGCCATCGTTAATTACATGTCGCCGAGTGCCAGCGCCGCCGAATTAGCCTTGACGATTTCCACCACACGCTTGTTATTAGTCGGTTTGTGGGCGCTGGGCATGTCGTCCTTGACTTACGTTTTATTAAACGGCTACAAGCGCTTCGCTTTGGCGGCTTTTGGCGATACATTGTGGAAACTGGGCGTTTTAGGCGGCGCTTTGTTCGCCGTGATGATGAACTTCAAAGTCACGCCCGACCGCGCGCTTTTAGTGATTTCTTTAGGTTATGTTTGCGGCTCGGTTTTTAAATTATTGCCGCAAGTGTGGGGCTTGCGCGGCAAATGGAAGTTTTTCAGGCCGCGCATTGATTTAAACGATCCTCTGACACGCAAAGCCATGATGTTGGCCGTGCCTTTGATTATTGGCATCGTGGTTTCCGAAACGCGCGGTATTTATTTGCAGCGTTTAACCGACAGCCCTTTGATTCCGGTTGGTGCCGGGCGCGCTGCAATCAAATGGTCACGCATTGTGGGCGATAACCTCATCCAGATTTTTCCTTACGCCTTATCCATCGGCATCTTCCCGTTTTTGGCCGACTTGGCGCGTGAAAAAGATAAGCAGCCTTTAACCGATACTTTAATGGGCGCTTTGCGGGTCTGCATTTTCGCCTTCGCGCCGATTACCGCCATTTTAATCGCTTTGCGCTTTCCACTTCTGCGCGCGGTGTGGGAAGGCGGCAATTTCACGCACTCCGACACCATCGCCATGTCCGGCCCGTTTATCGGCTTTACTATTGGCCTGATTGCGTTTTCCTGCGAGATGATGCTGAACCAAACCTTTTACGCCATGACCAAAGCCTGGACGCCAATGATTATGGGTCTGGTGGCAACAGTGGTTTGGATTCTGTTTGCCACCATGGGCGTGCAATCGTTTGGCTGGGGCTTGCTTGCTATTGCCGGGGCTGAATCGCTTGCCAAAAGTGTTAAGTGCATTTTGATGTGGACATGGATTCGTCCACATCTGGGGCGCGTCGAAGGTGGTAAAATTGCCGTATTTTGCGTGAAGGTGGCGTTAGCTTCGGTTGTAGCAGCCGGAGTAGCCGGCTATGCCGGCGATAAGTTGGCGGGTCGTGTGGTGCGCTCTTCGCTTGGCCCCACGGCTTTAGCCGGCACAGGGCCACAGGGCGCCTTATTTGTGCGCGATGATTTGCAAAGCACCAGCGACATGATGCGTCGTTGGCGCGATGGCAATGATGCGCTCTCGCAGTCACTTTTCCAGCGCACGTCTCCAGCGTTTCAAGAACAACTGAAAGGCGCTGGTGATTCATTCGATGAATCGCTCAAATCCGCTTTAATCGTCGAGTTAAATCGTTTGGCGCAAGGGCCGAACCTTTACAATGAAAAGCTATTCGAGGAAGTAACTTTAAAAGAAGAAACGCGCGCTTTAATGAAAAGCAATCCACAGGGCAAACAGCTTGTTGCGCTCAACCGTTTGCTGCTTGAAGATGCCTATCCGCAAGAACTTGTTAAAAGGCCCGGCAAAATGGAAATGCTGCTGGCTGTTACCTTAGCAGGCATGGCGGGCATGGCGGCATTCTTCGTGATGGCGGTGCTTTTGAAAGTGGACGAAGCTTCAACCGCCATGCGCGCCGGAGCCAAAATCAAAGCGAAATTGGCACGCCGTTAAAGAGTCTTGCCTGTTAGGCTGCTTCGGCTACAATGTCGGCGCCAAAAATCGGGCGCGGTTGTGGTGCCGGCTTGCCGAGCAGTTTGCCCCATTGGATAAACGAATCCACAATTACCACAACGACTAAGGCCAGCATCGCTACCGTCAGAATCGCAGGAACAGTTTTCTCGGTTTTGAAAAACATTATCGTGTTCAAATAACCGCCATAAAGCACGGTTACCGTGAGGGCTAAGAACGGCAGAAATGAAACCAGAGCGTAAGAGCGTTTAGGTGAATAACGCAGCAGCAAAGTAGTGCCGATAGCTAAGCTAAGCACACCTAAAAGCTGATTGGCCACGCCGAACATTGGCCAGATGGTGCCAATGCCGTTGTTGTAAATCAAGTAACCCCAGCAAAACGAAATAAAGGCGCTGGTGCCGATAACACCAGGCAGCCAGTTGGTGCGGCCTAAAGGCTTGTGAACAGCACCTAAAAGCTCTTGCAAGATAAAGCGCGCTACACGTGTGCCGGTGTCAATCGTGGTCAGAATAAACATGGCTTCAAACACAATGGCAAAGTGATACCAAAAGGCCATTAAGTGCCCCATGAAGGGCAGTTGCGAAAAGATCGAAGCCATACCAACCGCCAAAGTCACACCACCACCGGGACGCCCGCCAATGCCACCGGCTGCCTGTGTCATCGCCCCCAACTCATTCAGATGTTGTGCAGGCGGAACATTGGGAAACGCAGCAGTCAAGGCGGCAGCATCATAACTTTTCACGGCTGCATCAGCGGCAGCATATTTTGCCGGGTCAATGTTGATATGAAAGTAATCGCCCGGCGATAAAGAGCAAGCGGCGATTAAAGCTAAGATCGCCACGAACGCTTCGACCACCATAGCGCCATAACTGATAACGGGCAATTCGCCTTCAGTGGAAATCATCTTAGGCGTGGTGCCTGAAGCAATCAGCGCATGAAAGCCTGAAATCGCGCCGCACATGATAACCAGACAAACATAAGGCCACACCGGGCCGGGGATAATCGGGCCGCCGCCACTGACGTATTCAGTAAACATTGGCATTTGCATAGTGGGATGCACAATCACTACACCAATAGCCAGCAGAATGACTACGCCGAGTTTCATGTAAGTGCTGAGATAATCGCGTGGGCACAGCAGCATCCACACGGGCAAGACCGCCGCGATGAAACCATAGGCCGGCAAAATCAAGCACCAGGTTTTATCCGAATAAGCAAAGAGTTCAGCCCACTTGCTGTGCTCCACCATTTGCCCGACGAATAACGAAACGATAAGCAAGGTCACGCCGAAAATCGAAGCGCCTTTAACATCACCGGGCCGAAATTTATACATCCATTGGCCCATTAAAATGGCAATCGGCACGGTTGCTATGATCGTAAACGAACCCCACGCCGAACCTTTCAGCGCATGAACAACTACAACCGCTAAACCGGCCAGCGCCACGACCATGATAAACAAGATGGCAAAGGCCGTGGCCCAACCGCTCACCGTTGAAACCTGATTGCGCGCGATCTGGCCGAGGCTTTCACCTTTCTGGCGCACGCTGGCCCACAGGATAATCATGTCCTGCACGGCGCCCGCGAAAATGGCACCGACTAAAATCCAGATGGCGCCCGGCCCCCAGCCGTATTGCGCGGCCAAGACCGGCCCAATCAGTGGCCCGGCGCCGGCAATAGCCGCGAAGTGATGGCCGAATAAAACTAACTTGTTAGTCGGATGATAATCGCGCCCATCTTCAAACTGATGCGCGGGGGTTTTGCGATTCGGATCAAGCACCAATACTTTGGCCGCCAAAAACGCCGCGTAATAACGATAAGCAAGAGCCAACACGCACAACGAAACAGCAATTAGTCCGAGAGTGTTCATGAAAAAACGTCCTTCAAAATGTGCTTATCAATTTAACATTCACCTGCGAGGGCACGCTACAGTATGCACCCTACGATTAAACTATGATTTTAAACCTTATGGCTCATTCCACTCCAATCAAATTACATTCACAAACACCCGAACAAGTTCATGCCCATCTCGATCACGACCGCTTGATGGACTGTGTGCATTGCGGCCTTTGTCTGCCGCAATGCCCAACGTATGCTGAATTAGGCCGCGAAGCCGACTCACCGCGCGGGCGCATCTACTTAATGCGCGCTTTAGCCGAAGGGCGCACTGAAATTACGCCAAGTGTCGTTGAGCATTTAGATTTATGTCTGGGTTGTCGTGCTTGTGAAACCGCGTGCCCTTCAGGCGTGCAGTATGGTCATCTTATCGAAGGCGCCCGCGCTTATGTGCGAGAGAATTACGAACGCCCTCGCCGCGAGCAAATCATTGGCAAGTTAGTGGAAAGTATCTTTCCTCATCCCAATCGCCTTGAAGTTGCACTGCTCCCTGTTCGCGTGTTACGCCGTAGCGGCGCGATGAAACTACTGCGCCGTAGTGGGCTTTTAAAAGTATTGAACCTGGAAGACCAAGAACAACTGCTGCCCGATTTACCACCCATGCAAAAGCGTTTGAATTTTCCCGAACGATTTAAGGCACGTGGCGAAAAGCAAGCGAGCGTTGGTTTAATAACAGGCTGCGTCATGCAAGTGATGCAATCGCCGATTAATAGCGCAACGGCGCGTGTTTTATGCAAAGCCGGTTGCGATGTGGCTGCGCCCAAAACGCAAGGTTGTTGTGGCGCTTTGCACGCACATAACGGCGCTATAGAAGATGCTAAAGAGTTTGCGCGGCGTAATATCAAAGCCTTTGAAGATTATGAACGGCAACATGGCATTCTGGATGCCATCATCATCAACGCTGCCGGTTGCGGCGCGGCATTGAAAGAGTATCCGGGTTGGTTCAAAGGTGATGCACAGTGGGAAGAGCGCGCAAAGAATTTTTCGGCGAAAGTCAAAGACGTTTCTGAATTTTTAGCGCAGCCAAATTATAAACAACGTCTTGCTGAATTAATGGAAGCAAAGCCGTCAGTGGCCGGCAATCAACAATCAGTCGAAGCACGTGATGTATTGCCTAATACAAGCGGCGCATCAACATTGAAGGGTTTGCATCAGGATGTTAGCGATGAAGAAGGAAATCAACAGCTCGCTATTGAGCCAACTCAAAACGCACTTACAAACCATTCAAAACCAAAAACTCAAAACCCGCAACTAACCTATCACGACGCTTGTCATCTGGCGCATGGACAAGGCATTCGGGTCCAACCACGCGAACTATTAGCGATGATTCCCAACATTGAAATTGTGCCTTTAAATGAAAGCGAAATGTGTTGTGGTTCAGCAGGCACTTATAACATCACGCAACCTGAAATGGCGATGCGTTTGCTTGAACGCAAGATGAAAAACATCAAGCAAACTAAAGCGCAAATTGTAGTAACAGGCAATCCTGGATGTGCCATGCAGATTAGACTGGGCGCTCAAAAATTCAACATACCTGTTGTAATTAAACATCCCATTGAAGTGTTGGATGAAGCTACACAATGAAGACCAAGATTAGCTATGAATGCATTGAACTTTTAGCATTAAAAACTCTTTCCTGAATTGCTCTACATAGCTAAAAGAAACAACGCAGAAAAAGTGCAACAAAAAAAATTCAAAAAAAATAAAGCATTTGTTGCATTGCCAACAACGCTTCTTTATAATTAACGGCAATTCACGCAACTTGAACGTTTCGAAGTCGAAATCATTGTGGCCGAACGTGTTGCGCAACAACAATAGAATCGCAGCCAACATCATCGCCACAACGCTATCGAAACAACATAGTCAAGCCACATGATAAAGGCTTTTCAAACGAACGAGTTGCGTTAATCACAGGAGGCAGAAAAATGGCTAAGACGAAGAAGACCGCAGCAGCCGCGGCCACTCCGGAAAAGAAGAAAACCGTGAGTAGCGCCGCCCCCAAAGTAGCACCGAAGACCAAGGCCGCAGCCCCAAAGGCCGCCCCCAAAGCAGCCGCCCCTAAAGCCGGCGCCAGCAAAGGTGGATCATCCAGCGGTGCATCCAAAGGTGGAGCATCCAAAGGCGGCGCATCCAAAGGCGGATCATCCAGCGGTGCATCTAAAGGTGGAGCATCCAAAGGCGGAGCATCCAAAGGCGGCGCATCCAAAGGTGGAGCATCCAAAGGTGGAGCATCTAAAGGTGGAGCATCAAAGGGTGGAGCTTCCAAAGGCGGCGGTTCCAGCAAGGGCGGCGCATCTAAAGGTGGCTCCAAAGGCGGCGCCAGCAAGAGCCGGAAATAACGCCGTATTCCTGATGTAATTGAAGTCTAAAGCCGCGAAGACCGAAGTGGTCTTCGCGGCTTTTCATTAACCAAGCAAAATAAAATTCCCGATGTCTAAAAAGAAGAAAAAAGCTAAGCCTGTTTTCTATGATTGCGAAAAGTGCCCAGCGTTTTGTTGTGGCGTTTATCCGCGCGTTCGCGTTGAAGATTCCGATGTCGAGCGCATGGCCACGCATTATGAATTAACTTTTGCAGAGGCGGAAAAACGCTTTACGAAAACGGTAGCCGGTGAACGCCTTTTGCGCCGCAAGCGCGATCATTTACTGGGTGAAACCTGCAAGTTTCTTGATCCTGAAAAACGCGGCTGCACTATCTATCCGGCACGTCCCGAAGTGTGTCGTATCTTCCCGGCAAAACCGCGCTGTGCTTACTACGATTTGTGGCAGTTTGAACAAGAACAACAGTCCAATCGCGGCCTGATTATTCCCCTCGTGCAGATTACATTTCCTGATGAAGAGTAATCGGAGTTCATCACGTCATAGTCCCGTCAAATGATAGAAGCGGCTGATTAAGGTATCGCTTTGCGTGAATAGTGAGCCGAGGCTTTCTTCAGCGCGCTGAATGGGATGAATGGAAATCGCAGCACGGCCATAACCGGCATCGCGGCAACGATAGTTGCAAATTAGTTTGGAAACGCGATCTAAATACGTCCAATCTTTGCCGTTATCTTCAAAGAACGGCTTGGGCACTTCGACACGCACCACACCATAGTTGGGCAGTTCACCGCGTGCACCATCCAATCGAACATACCAAGAAATAACATCTAAGGCGCGGCGCTGCCGGCCCGGCACGCAAAAGGCCGGTGTGCGTTGGCATGGCTCCAGTTGATAGTAAGTGCGCCAGCCTTCGGCGTTTAAATAATTGCGCGAATGCGTTTTCACTAAACCAACTACCGGGTCACTTTGCCCAAAGCCTGCCGAGTGCGTCTCAAGGCTGCCGTCCACTAACGAAGGCGTTGCATTATCTTGCCCAAGAGCTTCGCGTTCGAGGCGCAGCATTTCGTTTTTAGAGCTATCGCCGGCACGCTTTCTCATGCTTTCAAAATCGAAAAAGTTAAGAGGCCCTTCGTTTTCATCATCACCGGCATAGACAGGCAGCAAGCGAAAGCCCGTGCCTTGCAGGGCATAGGCAAACTCCTCCACTTCATGCCAGGGAAACAAGTCAGCCATGAACGCGACTACACGCTCAACTTTATCCCATTCGCGGCGCAATTCTTTCTGGCCTCTGCCATTATCCATAACACGTAAGGCAATGGCGCCAACTTCAGCCAGGCGGATAGGGACAGGAAAACCGTCTTCGCTTTGGAGCCACGCGATGGTACGGCCTACATCTTTGCCATCCACAAAACGCTGTGGCCCCTGTGCCCAATCATGTGGGTATTCGCAAGGTAAAGGTAACGGCGCCCAATTGCAAGAGGGGCGTTCATAATCAAGATCAACTTTTTCTTCGTCCTTGGCTAAAGGGTTAGAATCAGTCAACAGTTCAGGCTGTGGCGCGAATTCGCGCACGCGCCGCGCGCCATGGCGACGTAGGAACTCCATGCCTGACAGGGAAAAGTTACTTTGAGAAATAGGGCTTGATTCGATGAGATTTGATTGGACTGCCATCGTTGTCCTCGTTGAATGCTATGAAAGATGGTTTGAGTCTATTCTAATCTAACAGCGATGCTTCACCGCGCAGCAAACCCAGATGCCGCAAGCGCACCAGCATCGCCGCGCGTGAAACTAACATCTCAGTTGATAAGCGCCGCGCTAAATCCACGTCGCTGCAATGCGGAAAAAACGATGCTGCCAGAGCGCGCACGATAGCTTCGGGCATCAATAGTTCAGTCGCAAAGCTATCGGATTCATGTTCCATTTCATCGGATGGTAGTGGTGCGGTTTCTTGTGAAGCATCCAATAAAATCAGCTTGCCCTGCGAAAGTTCATCGGCCTGGGGATTGGAGGGAAGTGGCAATAGTTCAATTAGTTCTACTCTACTTATCTCCTGCACCTGAGTCAGAAGACGTGGGACATGCAAAACGTAATGGCCCAGTTCATGAGCGGCACAAAAGCGCCGCCGCGCAATAGAGTCTTCACGCCGCACAAATAACCA
Source organism: Abditibacteriaceae bacterium (assembly GCA_036399215.1). Lineage (GTDB taxonomy): Bacteria > Armatimonadota > Abditibacteriia > Abditibacteriales > Abditibacteriaceae > DASWNL01. The sequence continues at coordinate 2,467 of DASWNL010000622.1, read as the reverse complement.
AACAGCACTTTCACTGGCGTATAAGAAACCAGCCAATGCTTCGCTATTGGCACCGCGCCAAGCTTCAGTTAAAGCGCCCTGCTGAACCAAAGAATCCATCGCGGCGCGCGATGATAAATTGTATAACTCAACGTGCTTCAAGCCCTGCGCCCTTATCAAATGATGTAAGGGCACAACCGGACGCTCTGGTGTTGGCGGCGCCACATCACCGTTTTCATAAAGACGCGCAATTATGTCTTCTATGCTGAGATTTTGCAACTGTAATAAAGTGGAAAGATTCATGGATATTCGTTGAGAAATAGAATTCAATTTTATTTCTCGCTGCTAAACATAGCGGCACGACATTTTCTCTGTTGTATTCGCAAGCGAATGGTTTTGGCAGCCTTAATTTTCATTCGCTGAGGAGAACTATGTCAGACCTTATTGTGGGCCAGCCCGCGCCGGCCCTGAAACTAACGGCGTTAGACGGTAACGAATTCGATTTACAGGCTCTAAAGGGCCAGCCTGTCGTGTTGAACTTTTTCAAAAGCACCTGCCCCTGGTGCCAGACGGAGATGCCACGTCTGGGCAAAGTTTACGCACACCTGAAAGAACAAGGCATTGAAGTGCCCGTTCAAGGCATCGTAGTGGGTTCGGATACTTCCGAAAGTGCGCAACGCTTCGCGCAAACTTCAGGGCTGGAAATTCCTTTAGCTCTTGATGCCGGCAAAACCGCTCGCGCTGATTTTGCTTTAACGCGTGTGCCGACCATAGTTTTAATTGATGCCAAAGGCAGCGTTTCACGCGTTTATGAGGGCGCTTCGGAACAACTGGCCGGCATTGTTGAGCAAACGGTTTTTGCTGCCGCGCGCGGCGATGCGCCACCCAATTATGAGATGGTCGGCAACGGCTGAGGGCCAAACTAAATCGCTTCCGTGTGAAGTGTCAAACAAGTGAAAATTAAATCAAATAAAACCGGCAACCCTCTTGTTGCTATGCCGTCTGATGTTGCAAAATAAGGGTGTTGCTTCTGAAGGGGAGTAGCGACCGGGAAACCGGCGAACAGGGTCGTCAATACAGCGAACACATCGCTCGTCCTGTTACTTTAGAAATTCTAAAGCGCAAGACCTTCGCAAAACTGAGCATTTGGTTAGCTCATATTGCGAGGGTCTTGCGCTTTTTGTTTTTAAGTTCGCACTTCCGGCATTGAAGCAGCACACAACACGATTCAGTGAACGCTGAATAATAGCCAATGGAGGCAAAATGATAAGAAATTGGATGAGAAGAGTTGGCCAGACCCGCCTTGTGGCCCTGGCAACAATAGCCGTCTTCACCGGCGGCGTGCTTTTGGAGAGCGCCGAAGCGCGTGTGGGTCGCGGGCGTGGTGGATTTTCACGTTCGTTTGGCTCGCGCGGTTCACGCACTCCTGACATGGGTAACCCAGGCAGCCGTATGCAGCCACTCGGAAGTGCTCGCCAACCGCGCAATGGCATCAACCCGCAAAACAATCGCGGCTCATGGTTGCAGCGCAATCCACTCTTGGGTGGCTTACTGGGCGCTGTGGCTGGCACGATGATTGGCGCTGCCATTATGAACGCCTTTGGCGGCATGAACGGCGGTGGAGGCATCATTATGTTGCTTTTGATGGGTGGCTTAGCGCTGATGTTGGTTATGGCCGCGTTACGCTTTTTCAAAGGTCGCCAACAGCCTAACTTCGCCGGTAACAGCAACTTCGGCGGTAACCCCGGTGGCGGTTTAGGCGGTAATCCTTTTGGGGGAAATTTAGGTAATGGCGGCCAGAATTACGGCAATGCGAATTATGGCGGCTTTGGCGGCAATCAAGTTGACGCGCCTCCTGTTAATACGCAAACCCGCGAGCAAGGTTTGGCGGCCATTGCTCTGGAAGACCCGGCGATGAGCAACGAGCGCTTGCAGGACACCTTAACCACTCGCTTCTTCCAAATTCAAGAAGCCCATTCAGTGGGCGACCGCCTGACGTTACAAACGGCGGCAACACCAGAGATGTATCAAGAAATGGCGCGTGACCTGGACGAGTTAGATCGGCATCAAGAACGCAACATCATCAAGAACATCGTAATGCGCTCTTTTGACATCACCGAAGCCTGGCAGGAAGGCGATGTGGAATTTGTAACGGCGCACATCAACGCTCGCTTGCTCGATTACACCGAACGCAATGGTTTAGTGGTCAGCGGCGATGCAAATACGCCCACGCAGTTCAGCGAATACTGGACTTTCGTTCGCACACGCGGGCGCGGCGATTGGCAACTGTCGGCGATTAACCAGGAAGCTTAATCATCTAATTCAATAGCCGCGAAAAAGCACAAAAGCCACAAAAGAAAATTTCTTTTGTGGCTTTTATGTTTTGCGACAGGATTATGCTGCTTTTATAGCGGATAACGAATGAAAGGCTACATATTTGACTGCCTATAGTCATTCCCGCGCAGGCGGGAATCCATACCTTTGCCTG
>DASWNL010000621.1:0-4826 GCA_036399215.1 Abditibacteriaceae bacterium | reverse complement strand
CGGCGTATCACCGCAGAAATTGGCGCAAATTTATCGTTCAGAATAGAACACGGAGCCTCTGGCCAGGCGGAAACGACACAGATTGACACGGATTTTGAAAAGGTTTATGTGGTGAATAAGTGCATCCTGTCCAGTAGCTCTTCTAAAAACCGTGTTACCCTGTGTTGTTTCCGCCTGGCCAGAGGCTCCGTGTTCTATTCCTATTCCGCGTTCTATTCTTGCAAGAAGCCATGAAGAGTAACGGCATTTCACCATCCCAAGACGCGCCGCATTTGCGCTTTATTGGGCTATCCCTCGCAGCATCGCTGATAACGCTGCTGCTCAAATTCGGGGCAGCACGCATTACGGGTTCAGTGGGCTTGTTTTCGGATGCCGTTGAATCTTCGGCCAACGTTATGGCCGCTTTAACAGCTTTATTTGCCCTGTGGTATGCCGCGCATCCCGCGGATAGGAGTCATCCCTACGGTCATCGCAAAATCGAGTTCTTTTCCAGTGGCATCGAAGGCGGCTTGATTCTGGTGGCCTCGGCTTCGATTGTATGGACGGCGCTGCATCATTTTCAAAAGCCGCAATTGCCGCAAGAGTTGGGCTGGGGCCTGGGGTTAGCCCTACTCGCCACTGCTATCAACTACTTTGTAGGCCGCGCTTTATTAAACGCCGCGCATAAATTGGATTCGATTGTGCTTGAAGCCGATGGGCACCATTTACTCAGCGATGTGTGGACATCTCTGGGCGTTGTCGTCGGATTATTATTGGCAAACGCCACAAAATTGGCCTGGCTTGACCCTTTATTGGCTTTATTAGTCGGTCTTAATATCGCGCGCATTGGCTGGGATTTGCTGCGTCGCTCATTTGACGGTTTAATGGACAAATCACTAAGCCCTGGCGAAGTGCGCCAGATTCAAAGGGCCATCGAAAGCAAACTGGAAGATGGCATGGGTTATCACGCCTTACGCACGCGCCGCGCCGGAGAGCAACGCTTTGCCGATTACCATTTGTTGGTGCCGGGCCACATCAGTGTGCGCGCCGCCCACGACTGTGAAATGCAAATCGGCGCGGCCATCGAAAATGCCCTTCCCGCTATTGAAGTTACCTCTCACATCGAACCTATCGAAGAACCGGCAGCCTATAACGATTCACCATTACCTGATGCGCGAAGCGAAATTATTAGTTGACTACTTTCACGTTGGTTTCAAAACGAAGACGAAAAACACCAGCAAATTGCCTAACAGAAAACTAAGCGCGGCTTCTTTTTTCTGATGTGTCACTTTGTTGGAATAGCCGTAAGCAATCAAAGTCACGAAGGCCCATAAACCGCCTCCCAACCAAATTGTGGCAAGCACTATGCTCCCGCCATCACCAGGAAAAAGGAATACAAGGAGGAGGCAAAACGGAGACAGAGTAACTAAGAAAACGTTCAACAGCACGTCAGATTTTTGACGAGATGAATGGCTGGGCTGCATCCCACTCTTTAACTTGCGTTCAGCCTTATCTACAAAAATCCGCCACTCTTCATCATTCATCGAGATTCATCTCACGGTAGCAACCAATTCAACACCAACAGGCTTTCGACATAATCAAGGTGTTGCTGCCGAAGAAGCTGGCGTCGGCTCGCTATCTGTGATTTGCGATGCGCGAATTCAATCTGTTTGGTATCGGCATAAAAGCGGTGCTCATCCTTGGCCGAGATTTCAGGTCTATGATTTGCCCACGAAAATTAGCCCACCGCTTCTTCCGCTCCTTGCAGTTTGGCCTCCGAACGCGAACCTGTGAAGGACAAAGCCAATTTCAAAATTTTAAGGACTTGCGATTCAGTGTCAGATAAAGACCGCCGCAAAAAAGACGGGCAAAACGCCCAAAACCGGCTTCGGCCAGGGTGATAAAGATACGCGCAAGCCCAAAACGCCCCATAAGGGATGAAAGGTTTTCATGAGCAAACAAGACAACAACGCACAAAGCACTGAACAAAACGCTGAACAAAGCACCGGAGCCACGTTTCAACTGGACGAAAACGATCCGCGCCGCACCGATAATCGTGGTGGCCTTGACGCCGTTTTTCCAACTCCCGAAGGCGCGTCGGCCCCATCGGCCAACACTGATGATCGCATCGCTTCCGATGCCGGCACAACCGGCGCGGATTTAAGTGAAGTAGAAACAACTCACGACGTTGGCGCATCCGGCAGTGGCACGGCTAACAGCGGTCAGGTGAACATCGGCACAACCGGCATGGCCGCGCCCGATAGCGGCCCGCCAGGTGTTGGCCCGGTCGAGGGCAGCCAATCTGGAGCAACGGCGCCCAAAGTTGAAATGACCGACATCGGCCTGATGGATGTGAACACCACTGATATAGGCGTTTTAGGCGAACCAACTGATGGTGCTGACGATGTGAACGCTTAGCTTTTCGGCTGACAAGATTTTTCACAGCTTTGCGCTGCAAGTGCGCACTTAGAAACTGTTTGAAAAGTAAGATCAATGAAAAAGCAAGGGAGCGGTGTCATTCTGAACGCAGCGAAGAATCTAAACATAGATTGTATTTAGAATTGGATTCTTCGCGGGTGCCCTCTGGGCAGGACTCAGAGGATGTATCAAAAGTAGTATAAACTTTGGTCATGGTTTATCCGAGCGATCTGAGCGATGAGCAATGGGCTGTGATCGAGCCACTTTTGCCTGTTGCCAAAGGCGGCAAGACTGGCCGCCCACCAACCTATGCGCGCCGCGCGATTGTCAACGCCCTGCTTTATATGGCGCGCACCGGATGTTCGTGGCGTCACCTGCCCAAAGAGTATCCGCCCTACATCGTGGTGTGGAGTCACTTTCGGCGCTGGCGAGACAATGGCGCTTTGCAAGCGATCCACGACGCGGTGCGCGAACAAGTGCGTCTGCAAGAAGACCGCAACGCCAAACCCAGCGCCGCGATTTTGGACAGCCAAAGCGTCAAGACCACACGAAAAGGGGGCCAAAAGGTTGGGATGCCAACAAGCGTATAAAAGGTCGCAAGCGCTTTTTGCTGTGTGATACCCAAGGCTGGATGCTGCAAATAGCAGTGATGCCAGCCAGCACTCAGGAGCGAGAAGGCGCTTATGCGTTGCTGCGCCCGCAAGACGGCGTGCGTCTTTTATGGGTGGATGCGGTTTTTGGGGTGAGAAGTTTTGCTCATGGATCAAGGACAAGTTGGGTTGGGAAGTTGAAGTGGTTTCGCGCAATGCTTTGATCAACCGTCGAGATGGTCGGCCCGGCTATATTCCATTGCCGCGCCGTTGGGTTGTTGAACGCAGCTTTGCCTGGCTTGGCAATTGGCGACGCTTGACTTGCGACTACGAGCAAAACACCAAAAGCAGCGAAGCTTGGATCACCATCGCTTTTCTCGGCCTCATGCTCAATAGACTTCAACATTACTTTTGATACATCCTCTCAGAATGACACCGCTTTTCTTTTTCGCCCACAAGCCATCTTTTAACCTAATTCTAAGCAGAAACCTTTAACGCACTAAAGCACGCAAACTCAACACCTATCGAACACCTGTTGCTTTGGCTTTTCATCTCACTCTGAAGAAAGGATTTGGCGGGCGATTTGCGCCCGCCCTTGCCTATGAATTCACAAGACCTCGCGCAACTGCAAGCGCACAAAGAGTATCCTTCTGTTTCGATTTTGCTGCCGATTTATGCGGATTCACCGGACAACCGCCAACAAACCCCGATTCGCGTTAAAAACTTGCTCCGCCAGGCCGAAGAGCGATTGCATTCCGAATTTTCTGACCGCGATTTAGAGGCGCTCCATTCTCGTCTGCACGACCTTTTAATTCAAGTAGATAGCGGCGAAGCGGCACATGGGCTGGCGCTTTTTGCCAGCCCCGGCTTTTCCAAGCTGATTCACTTGCCGTTCCCGGTTAAAGAGCGCGTCTCGATTAATCACGGTTTTATGACGCGCGACCTGGTAGTAGCCAGTGCGCAAACCCAACGTTATTTTGTGCTGTCGCTCAGTGAAAAGAACGCTTCCCTTTATGAAGGCTTGCGCGATCATTTGCGTGAAATTGAAAGCCACGATTTCCCCGTTACCCTGGAAGTAGATGGCGTGCAAAGCGAACTGCCCGGCACTTATGGCGTTGAAGTGACAACACTGCATGACCGCCAGGAACATGAATACTTTAATCGCGTGCAACATGCCCTTGAAGCGATTCTTTCACAGAAAAAATTGCCTCTGGCCTTAGCGGGCACGACGCGCACTCTGGCGTATTTCGATGAAGTTACGCAGCACAAGGGCAAGCCGAAATTCGAAATCATTGCGCGCACAACCGGCAACTACGAAAAGCTGCCGCGCCGTGAATTGGCCTCCAAAATTTGGCCTTTGGTCGAAGAAGGCTTGAAATCAGGGCTTACGCGTGCCAAAGAGCGTTTAGGCGAGGCTTCGGCCAACAACCACAAAGCCACCGGATTGCGTTATGTGTGGCGCGCTGCTCACGAAGGCCGCGTGGATACTCTGCTCGTGGAAGAAGATTATTTCCAACCGGCGCGCATCAAAGACAACACTTTGCACTTTGTGAACGATGGCGCCCGTGACGGACAAGGCGCACCGGAGGACGCGGTGGATGATGTCATCAGCACCGTAATGAATGCCGGTGGCACCGTGCATTTCTATGCACCCGGTGAACTGCAAGATTGCGAACGCATCGCCGCTATTTTGCGGTATTAAATGGGTGCGAGAAAACCCAACATTTTGTCGAGTATTATAAGTCTTGTCATTCCGAGCGCAGTCGAGGAATCTTTTATGTAATACCTAACGGCCAGATTCCTCGACTGCACTCGGAATGACAAACTCGTGATACGGGA
>DASWNL010000620.1:0-5899 GCA_036399215.1 Abditibacteriaceae bacterium | reverse complement strand
ATTTGCAAGGGACAACTACTTTGCTCAATATGCACTAACGCTAACCCACTATAACGCAGGGATAAAGCGTCTTTGCTCATGATACGAGTCATGCCTTGCTCTACGACTATGCAATGTTTCTCTCCAACTGCCAACAAAGTCACGAAACGATGTTCATTTTCAAGGTATAAAATAGCGGGCTTAAAATTCTCATTGTGTAATTCGAGGGAAAGTCGAGTTTCAACTAAGGGAATTTTCAGTTTAGCGGCAGCGGCTTTCACATCACGCAACGAAAATTCTCTTTCGTCTTTTCCTAATGCATCCCAGACTTGGTGCCGGTTAATACTTGTCCCGAACGATATAGCATAAGAAGTCAAACTTTCGTAAGCGCCATTATCAGCAACCGATTCTCCTTTGCCTTCTAATAAAGGGAAACCAATCGGCAACGTTCTTTCTTTATTTCCTAAAGCTGTTTCAAACTCCTGATAAGTCAAAGAATTTGAAGGAACTCCTGCTTCCCCACGAAAAGCGATAGAGAACGCAAGCTCATTGGGCACATAAAGCATCCTATCGTAATCCACTCGCTCAATTTGACCGTCATCCCACAAAATTTGATAAAAACCAATGGGATTCCGCGTATGTTGGCCTTTGGCATTGATTTGAAAGTTTCGATGAAAGTAGAGGCTATTGTAGGCAATCACATCGCGCGTGCTATGTAGTTTTGGCTTACCTAATAGATCGCCATTATGCCGCTTATCATTAAAAACTTCCGCAAGCATATCCTGCGATTGACGCTCAAATGGATTATCGGAATAGAGATTGTCGGCATTCTTCAAGTTTTGCCAGAAATGTTGCATTGAAGGAACACCATACGCTGCTAAATCGGCAGAAGCGTCTTTTCTAACATCAAGCAGTGACTTTGGATACACACCGCCGTTTCTTTGCCTGTAAACATTAACCAGACGATAAATTTCTCGTAAAACCTTTTCTCCGTTTTCAGGATTTCCAGGAATTCGGTCGCCAGTAAAATATCCTTGATTGGTTAAACCGGCCTGCAAATTCTGCGAGGCTGCAGAGTTGCAAGAACCTATTGCTATGATAAATCCAACTATCCATGACTTAAACAGCTTGTTAGAAAACATAACTTTATCACGTCGCATGTGCTTTAGTAGTTCAAGAATAGGCAGGTATTCTTGAAATAGCAGCATCACTAATCGGCGCGATATCGGGAATAAGCGGCACTTCATCACAATGCGCCGCGCTTAAGCTAAAGGTCAAAAAGCTAAAGGCCCAAAAGCCAAAGGCCAAAAACTTTTTCATGTTCATGGCTTGGCCTCCATTTTCAAAAATTCATCAACCGGACTCGGCCCTTCTTTGGCTTTGAGCCAGGTTAAAAACTGCGTGGCGCGTAACAGATTTAAATCGGCAGCTTTAAATACGCGACAGGCTTCCAGCGCACCGGTTTTTTCCGCACCGCGCAACTCCAGCCACTTCTTGGCTTCGCGCATTGCTTGCTTGCTTTCGCCCTGCCACAGCAAAAGCGTGGTTCGCTCTGGGGCACCAGCCGAACTTTTATCCAAACGCGCCAAGCGTTCGGTGATCAAATCAGCGTTGACTAAAGGCAAAGACACGGCGCTCAAAGGATTAACGATAGTAACATCTTTCTGCGCTTTAGCGAATTCATCCAGTTGTCTCTTTTCAGGGTCTTTGGCGCTCCATACTTTGACCAGCATCCGCGAAGCGCGGTCTATGGCATCGGCTTCATACGGTGCCGCTATAAAGCGCAGCTTGGCCCAGCTTAAGGCTTCATCGTATCGCTTGGCATCCAGCAGGATTTGCATCAGAGGGTCGTAGAACTTGCCGTCCCAGAACTGAACTTGCCCGCCAACCAGATATGGAAACTCAAGGAAGGCTTGCATTACCAAATCGCTTAGCTGTTCGGCTTTTTGCTCCGGCGTTTTATCTTGCGCTTTGATGGCCTTGACACCTTCTTCTAAGGCGGGCACGGCAAAGTGAGTATAGGAACGGCGCAAATCTTTCCACTGAGCAGCCAATAGTTCGATGCTTTTGCTATATTGCTTTTGCTCGTTGAGCAGCTTGAGCTGGTCAGCTAACAGTTCTCCCGATTCAGGAGAGGTTTTGTATTTGTCCCAACCCCACAACAATAGTTCTTGCGCTTTGTTTTGGTCTTTAAGATTGTCGGCATAAAGGCGGGCAACAGTGCGGGTGAGAGAAATAGCTAAAGGCGCAGCGAGTTTGGGTTTCGCTTCGTAGAATGCTTGATAGGCTTTGACGGCGGCTTGCGGATTGGCAGTTTCGGTTTCTTTATTCTCGGCCCGTAGCTTTTCCCAAGCTTTACGGTCACGTTCTTCGGGTGTTTGGTTGGTTAAATTATCGGTTACGATATCCGGGTCTATGATGACAGGCTGTGCGATGCAGGAAACGGCCAGCGCGCACAAAAGTAGGGCAGCTACAAGAGCTTTCATCTTCCTCACTCCTCTATCCTGACTATTATTGCCATATTGTCACTTCTTGTTGGAGAAGCATAACATATTTTAACTTCGCCTTACAATGTAAGACTAAGAATTTTCAGTTCAAGCGGCACGCAGATTGCGGCGCCCTTGCGCAAGATTGAGCCGTATCAAATGCAAGCGGCCACTCAATCCAATTCCGATGCGTAGCGTTTTTACTTCTTCTTTTCGCATCGTATATCCTCTTTGTTGGTTAGATAGTTTCAATCCAAATCAAATCGAAATACGAAAGGCAAGACCCGCATGCCCGAAACGGGATTAGTTTTAGCTTTTTACCGTGACCATCAGGCCGCGCAAACTGCCCTAAAAAAGCTGCGCCAGGCAGGATTTCGTCGCGTGGCAACCCTGCGCGACCCTAAAGGCCAAATCCCGGAAAAAGCACGGCCCTTTGAGCGGGATCGCTTTGCACGGGGTGGTTTGCCCACAGGAGCCGGTGCGCTTTTGGGCGGCATCGGCGGCGTTTTGCTGTCGCGCTTTGCACCCCCTCCGCTACGCGCCACATCACCCCTGATTGCGCCTGCACTTGGCGCCCTGGCCGGAGCCGGCATTGGCCATTTGGCTTCGCAAAAGTGGGATAAGACTTTATCGCCCGCGCTTTTAAAACGCCACGCGCACTGGCTTTTGCGAGGCGAAACCATTCTCATCGCGCAGGGCACGGCATCGGTTTTGTCAAGCATGGTTGAGGTTATCCGCGAAACCGATAATCCCGCGCTTTACGTTGTGCGTGAACCCATCACCGCACCGCAGACATCACCCGAAGACGAAATTGAACTGCATACTGCCGAGCAATTACGCGAAGCGGCGCGCAAACTGGCGCGCAGCCAGAAAGATGTGCAGATGCCGAGCAATGATTGGCTCGGCGATTGGAAAAACCTCGCCTTCGCCTCGCATCGCCGCATGATCGAGCGAGTGCGCGACAATGAACGCCTCATTCTGGCATCTATCGGCTATCTTTCATTCGCCACGCGCTTAGGCTTGCCGGTTTCCATAGCCGGTGAATGGCTGCTCGATAACGGCTATGTCATCGAAGGCCAAATCAAGGACGCGCGCAAAAACCTCTCGCCACAATTCTATGCCAACCTGCCGGTTCTGCCTTCGAGCGAATCTCAAAATCCTCACGCTGGAACGCAGCATTCCGGCATGCCGCGCGTTTATGCTTTAGCCGTTGAATTGGTCAAGCGCAGCGATTCGCGCCTCGACAAAGCCAACATCAGCGATTGGATTCAGGCTTATCAGGACGAAACGCCCTTAACCACCGGTGAATTGTGGGCCTTACCCCTGATGCTGCGCGTGGCTATTGTCGAAAATCTGCGCGACCTCTCCGCGCAAGTCGCAACCCGCCAACGTCACCGCGAAGAGGCGTCACTGTGGGCCAATCGCCTCTTGAATGCGGCTCATCATGACCCGAAGCAGTTGCCTCGACTCTTTGCCGACATAGCGCAGGAAAACCCGCAACCGGCGCCGCATTTTGCCGACCGTTTGATTAGTAATCTTTACGACGAAGAAACCGCCCTTTTACCGGCTCGAAGCTGGATTGAAAGCACTTTAGGCGCTTCCCTGCCCGAAATCATGCAGGAAGACCAGCGCCGGCAGGCAAGCGAACAGATTTCGGTTGCCAACTGCGTGACAAGCCTGCGCCAGTTAGCCAATATGGATTGGCGCACCATGTTTGAGTCGCTGAGTCTTCTGGAAAGCGAGCTGCGCGGCGATGCAGCGGGCATTTATGCGCGCATGGATTTTCAAACGCGCGACTTATATCGCCATCAAGTCGAGCGATTGGCGCAAGGCTCAAAGCTGCCCGAATTGGACGTCGCACAGCGCGTTATCGAATGGAGCCATCAAACCGATGTGGATGCCGATATTCAGTCGCCGGGCCTTGCCTTGCGCCGCCACATTGGCTATTTCCTGACCGATGCAGGACAAGCCGAACTGGAAAAATCGCTGAATTATCAGGCGCCGCTGCCACTTAAAAGTTACCGTTTTTTGCAACGCCACAATGCGCGTTTTTATTTCGGCGGCATTGCCTTGGGCACCGTTGGCGCGCTGCTTTTAGCTTCGCGTTTAGCGCGCCGTAGTGGCGCCCGGTTCGGCGGGCCGTTGCTTTTGCTGGGTGTGTTGCCAACCAGCGAAGTGGCTATTCAAATCGTTAATTACATCATTACACGGGCTGTTCCTTCGCAACCGCTGCCGAAGATGGACTTTGAGGCCGGCATCCCCGATGAAGCACGCACCATTGTTGTGGTGCCGACTCTGCTGCTTTCCGAAGAGTCCATCGCTGATGATTTGGAACAACTCGAAATTCATTATTTAGCCAACAATGACCCGAACTTGCGCTTTGCGCTTTTGGGCGATTACGCCGACGCACCCCAACAGCACAAAGATAGCGACGGCTCATTATTGGAAGCGGCCAAAAACGGCATTGCCCAGCTCAATGCACGCTATGCCAATGCGGGAAGTGCTGAGGGAGATTCAAGCGTGGGAAGTGCAACGGGAGATCGCTTTTTCTTTTTTCATCGCACCCGCACCTGGGCGCCCAGCGAAGAACGTTGGATGGGCCGCGAGCGCAAGCGCGGCAAATTGGAAGAATTAAACGCTTATCTTCAGGGAGAGTGGCCGGGCACACCCGATCATTCGCATCCCATCGTAGGCGACCCGGCGCAATTGCAGGGTATCAAGTTCGTCATCACGCTGGATGCCGACACGCAAATGCCGCACGATGCCGCGCGCCACATGATAGAAACGTTAGCGCATCCTTTGAACAGGCCAGTCATTGGTAGTGCGGTCGCGGGATCGCGGGGTCGTGAACAACATCCTCACCACCTCACCACCTCACCACCTCACCACTTGATTTCGCGCGGCTACACCATTATTCAACCTCGCATCAGCACTACTTTGCCCAGTGCCACTTCAACCCGTTTCGCGCGCTGGTTTAGCGGCGATATTGGCCTTGACCCTTACACGCATGTCCAGGCCGATGTTTATCAGGACTTATTTCACGAAGGCAGCTATCACGGCAAGGGCATCTACGATTTGGAAGCCTTTCATCGCGTGTTAAGCGGGCGCTTTCCGCCTGCGACTTTGCTTTCGCATGACCTGCTCGAAGGCGCTCATGTGCGCGTTGGTTTAGCCAGCGATATTGAGTTATTGGATGATTTCCCGGCCAGCTATTTAGCTTTTGCCAAGCGAGCGCATCGCTGGATGCGCGGCGACTGGCAAATCCTCAATTGGATTAGTAGCTATGTCCCAACGGGGCCGCAAAACGCCGAGTTTGGCGCCAGTGTGGTCAATCCGCTTTCCCTTCTCAATCGTTGGAAAGTGTTTGATAACCTGCGCCGCAGTCTGTTACCGCCGGCGACAATTGCCTTTCTTACAGCAGGATGGCTGCTTTC
>DASWNL010000619.1:0-3261 GCA_036399215.1 Abditibacteriaceae bacterium | reverse complement strand
GGCGCGGTATTTTTCGTAGGTGCCGTCGAAGTATTGCACGCGCACTTTTTTAAACTCTTTAGTCGAAAACAGCAAAGCGCGTTCGGTGATGCCGGTCTCTTTTTCAATCGCTTCGACAACTGTCATGCAGTCATCTTTTTTGCGGCCATGAACCATCGTAAAGACCGAATAAGGCCAATCGGGATAAACCGGACGCTCATAACAGTGCGATACTGCGGCAAAGCTGGCCATCTTCGGCCCGACTTCATTAATTCGATCTTCGGGCACTTCCCAAACGGCCATCGCGTTAGAGATATAACCCGCATCGCGGTGATGCAAAACTCCCGAAAAACGACGCATCAATTTGGTATCTAAAAGGCGCTGCGCATCGGCGAACAGTTGCTCGACGGGGATGCCGAGTTCCTGTGCCCACGCATCAAAGGGGCGCGGCACGATTTCCAAATCTTGCTGCATGACGCGAATCAGTTCCTGGTCGGCAGGCGAGGGTGCATCGAAAATTTCGATTTTGCTCCAGGAGTGCTTCACTTCGCTTTTGCGCAGCAAATCGGCCTCGCCGCTCATGTCCAGCACGACGCCGATTTTGAACAGCTTCAAAGTGGGTAGCATCCACGTTTTTTCGGCGCCGGCGGCGGCGTGCAATTCGTCCACATCGCGCTGTAAATCGCCCGACGGCGGCACGGCGATGGTGAACCAGATGTTATAAGGATGATTGCGCTCGTAATTGTGCGATACGCCCGGATGGCGGTTGATAATTTCCGCCGCTTCCTGCACGCGTTCGGGCGCTACTTTCATGGCGACGAGCGAGGTGCGATAGCCTAAGCGGCGCGAATCGAAAATCGCTGACATCTGCCGCAAAACGTGCAACTCTTTGAGCTTAAGCATGGATTCGATGATCTGCTCTTCGCTGCGCCCCAACTTTTCACCAAGTGCCAAATTAGGCCGTTCTACTAAGGGAAAATCGGTTTGAATGGCATCCAATAAGGCGCGATCATGCTCGTTCATCGCGATTTTACGCTCGCGCGCCGTAATGCGTTTGGCTTCGCGGTTTTCAAATTCTGCAACGGCGTCTGCCGTTGTGTCATTCGGTTGCTTCATTTCGGCTTGTTCGACTGTTTCAAGACTCATTGTAAAAGTTCCTTCACGGCTTCGGTCATGGCCTGCGCGCCAATGAAAAGGGCGCGTTCATCAATATTAAATTTCGGATGATGATGCGGATAAACCGCATCAATCGTTTCGTTGCGTCCGCCCACAAAAAAGTAGCAGCCGGGCACTTGTTGCAGCACTAATGACATATCTTCAGCGCCCATTGTCGGCTGAAACTCGATGACATTTTCCTGCCCAACAACGCGTTCAAAGGCCGGGCGCAGTCGTTCGGTTATGATTTCATCGTTGACCGTCGGCGGATTTTCACGGATGTATTCAAATTCGCCGCGCGCTCCAAAAACCGGCGGCAACTCTTCGACAATTTCGCGGCAGCGCCGTTCTAAAGTGGCGCGCACGGTTGGGTCAAAAGCGCGGACGGTGCCTTCGAGAAGTGCTTCACCGGGAATGATGTTAAAGGCGCTGCCCGCCGACACTTTACCGACTGTGACCACACCGGCATCCATTGCGCGAATGTTGCGCGAAATCGTAGTTTGCAAAGCGAGAATAATCTGCGCCGCGATAACAATAGGGTCAATGGTTTGATGGGGCGAAGCACCATGTCCGCCTTTGCCGATAATGCGCGCCGTGAATTTATCGGCGCAGGCCATGACCGGCCCGCTTTTGAGGCCGATTTTGCCGACTTCAATATCGCTCCACACATGCAAGGCCAGGCAGTAATCAGGCTTTTCATCAAGTAAGCCGTCTTCAATCATGCGCCGTGCGCCGCCCAAGCCTTCTTCGGCGGGTTGGAACATGAACTTGACGTTGCCGCACAAAGTTTCTTTTTCCTGCACCAAAAGGCGCGCTACGGTTAGCCCGGTTGCGGTATGTGCGTCATGCCCACAGGCGTGCATTTTTCCCAGTGCGCCCGATTTCCACTGCCAGTCGTTGTCTTCCAGAATTGGCAGGGCGTCCATATCGGCGCGCACCAAAACCGTCGGGCCTTCCTCTTTGCCGCGCAAAAGCGCGACAACCCCGGTGCCACCAATACCTTCCTGCACTTCCAATCCCAATTCACGCAACCGCGCCGCGACAATCGCCGCTGTGCGTGTTTCCTCAAAACCGATTTCTGGATGCGTATGAAAATCGCGCCGCAAGGCGACAATATCTTCATGCCACGGCAAAGTTAGCGATGGCGCCACGAAGTTTTCAGTCAAGGGAGGAAGAGGGAAAGTCATGGAATTTTGAATTTTGAATTTTAAATTTTGAATTGATTCTGCTCATTCAAAATTTAAAATTCAAAATTAAGAATTAAGAATTAAAATACGTCGTTGCCACCGCGAATGAGTTGCAGCATTTCCATGCGTGTGGACATTTCCAAAAACACGCCGCGCATCGCCGAAGTCGTCATTTTTGAGTGCTGTTTTTCAACCCCGCGCATTATCATGCAAAGGTGAACTCCCTCGGCCACAACGCCGACACCCGCTGGTTGCAAGGCTTCTTCGATGGCATCGGCGATTTGATTGGTCAGGCGCTCCTGCACTTGTAGACGTCGCGCGAACATATCTACGATGCGCGCCATCTTTGAAACGCCGACGATTTTACCACTGGGAATGTAGGCGATATGGCACTTGCCAAAGAAGGGCACCATATGATGTTCACAGAGGCTGTAGAACTCGATGTCGCGCAGCAGCACCATCTGGTTGTTGTCTTCATGGAAGACGGCCTTATTGAGAATATCATCCAGCGATTGTCTGTAGCCTTGCGTGAAAAACTGCATGGCGGCGGCGGCGCGATCCGGCGTTTTGAGCAGGCCTTCGCGTGTCGGGTCTTCGCCGACACCTTCGAGAATTTGCCGGTATAGTTCGGACATTCCGCCGGTTTCGACCATCTGTTTTTCTGTGCCCTGTCCGGTTACATCCGTTACGGTGCCGCTATTTTCAGGTTCGCTCACGCTTTTGCTCACGCTTCCACCTCAAAGTAATTTTTCTGTGTTTCATGCAAGCCGATTTTCGCCAGATGATGGCCCTCGGCGTTTAATTTTTCCTGCAAAACCGCGAAAATTACGCGCGCGAAATTTTCGCTGGTGGGAATTAAATTTTCAAATTCCGGGCAATCTTCGTTGAGATGCTTATGGTCGAAGCGCTCGAAGATTTCAGCCTCAACAATGGCATCCAA
>DASWNL010000618.1:0-14312 GCA_036399215.1 Abditibacteriaceae bacterium | reverse complement strand
GAAGGCATTCCGGCTGAAGCCTTTGAGCGGATTTTTGAAAAGTTTGGCCAGGTCGAAAAACGCCAGGCTGGCGAGCGCGCTTCAACCGGATTGGGACTGACCTTTTGCAAACTGGCCGTCGAGGCGCATGGCGGGCGCATCTGGGTTGAAAGCGAGCCGGGAATAGGCAGCGAATTTTTATTTGTTTTGCCCTAACCCCTCCTGCCCAGAGGGCACCCGCCCTTGGTAAGGGGGCTTTATTTGGTTCGTTTTGAAGAGCTGCTGAAGAATTTCTACTTCTTCTGGGCCTCGTAATTTTAGAAGCGCAAAGCCCCCTTACCAAGGGGGTTGGGGGTGCGCCGGCAGAGTCGGCGTGTTTATTCTTATCATGCCTGCGCCCAATTTCTCTTTACCCGGCTGCCGTTTTTCTGAGGTTCTACACGAAGACCTCAAAACCGGCATTTATCGCGGCACGCGCGGAGGCGAGCGCGGAGGTGAGCGCGATGGCTTGCCTGTCATCGTGAAAACGCTGCGTGCCGCCTTGCCGTCGCTGGAAGACGTGGCACGTTTGCGTCATGAATACGAAATCATGCGCGACCTGCCTTTCAAAGGCGTGTTGCAGCCTTTGGATTTGATCAAGCATGAACATGGTGTGGCGCTTTTGCTCGAAGACTTCGGCGCTGTTTCGCTGCGCGCGTTTCTGCAAAACCAGAGCGACGGGCTGGAATTGCCCCTGTTTTTCGATTTGGCCTTAGAACTGGTGAATGCTCTGGAGCAAATCCACGCGCGCCACATTCTGCATCGAGACATCAACCCCGGCAACATTTTAGTTAACCCACAAACGCGGCAAATCAAAATTAGCGATTTCGGCATTGCTTCGCGCCTCTCGCAGGAAAGCGTCACCGGCGATGGCGCAGCATTGATGCGCGGCACGCTTTCTTATATGTCGCCCGAACAAACCGGGCGCATGAATCAGCCGGTAGATTACCGCACCGATTTTTACTCGCTGGGCGTGACCTTTTACGAGATGCTGACCGGGCACTTGCCCTTTGAAGCGTCAGATCTGTTGGGAATCGTCCACGCACACATTGCCAAAGTGGCGCCGCCGCCCCATGAAGTCAGGGCAGAGATTCCCCCGTTGCTATCGCAGATCGTTTTGAAAATGCTTTCCAAAACTGTGCAGGAGCGCTATCAAAGTGCGCGCGGCCTGAGCGCCGATTTGGAAGCGTGCCGCGCGCAATGGCAGGCGGGAAGCGATACCGGCAATTTCGCTTTAGGCCGGCACGATGCTTCGAGCGAACTGCGCATTTCGCACAAGCTTTACGGGCGCGAAAACGAAGTGCTGCAGCTATTGCAGGCCTTTGAGCGCAGCACCAACGGCGGGCGTGAAATGGTGTTGGTTGCGGGGTTTTCGGGTATTGGCAAAACCTCGGTCGTGCAGGAAATTAATAAGCCCATCGCGCAAAGGCGCGGCTTTTTCGTGGGCGGCAAGTTCGATCAGTTTCGCCGCGATGTGCCTTATTCAGCGCTCATTCAAGCCTTTCAAGAATTGATTCATCAGGTGCTGACCCAAAGCGAAGAGCGCGTGGCGCACTTCAAAGCGCATCTAATCGAAGCCTTTGGGCCGAACGGTCAACTGCTGATCGAAGTGATTCCCGAACTGGAACTGATTGTCGGGCCGCAGCCGCCGGTGCCCGATCTGGGGCCGCAGGAAACGCTGAATCGCTTCAACTTTGTGTTGAGCCGGTTCGTGCGTGTCTGGGCGCAGGCCGAGCATCCTCTGGCCTTGTTCTTAGACGATTTGCAATGGGCGGGCGGGGCGTCGCTGAACTTTTTGCAAACGCTGATGGGTGAGGGCGAATGCCATCATTTACTGATAGTCGGCGCTTACCGCGATAACGAAGTGTCCTCTTCGCACCCGTTGATGCTGGCCTTGGATGAAATTCGCAAAATCGGCGCACCCATTCAGGAAATCACGCTTGTCCCGCTTGAAGCAGACCACGTTTCTCAACTGCTCGAAGACACGTTGCGCTGTTCGCGCGCAGATGCCGAACCCTTGGCGGCGTTGCTGTTGCAGCGCACCGAAGGCAATCCGTTTTTTATCAATCAACTTTTGCAGTCGCTGCACGATGAGAATTTACTGCGCTTTGAAGACGGAAAATGGCGATGGGATTTGGAAGCTATCGGTCAGGCCAATTTAACCGGCGATATCGTTGAACTCATGGGCGGCAAAATCAAAAAATTGCCCGCTGCCACGCAAGACGCCGTGAAGTTGGCGGCTTGCATCGGCAACCGCTTCGATTCGCGCACTTTATCCCTGGTGCAAGGGCAAAGCGCCGCGCAGGTCGGCGCCGATTTGTGGGAAGCCCTGCGCGCCGGATTGATTACTCCCCTCAGTGGCAATTATCAAATGCTGCCTTTGCTCGATGAAACCTCGCAGCACACAGAGCCGCAAAGCATTGTCACTTACAAGTTCCTGCACGACCGCGTGCAGCAGGCTGCCTATTCCGCCATTGAGGAAAGCCAACGCCCGGCCCTGCATTTGAAAATTGGGCGCTTGCTGTTGGAAAACGCGAGTAAGGAGGAACGCGACGATAAGCTCTTCGACATCACCGGCCATTTGAATGAGGGGCGCGCCCTGATTGAGGAAAGTGAAGAACTCCATCGTCTGGTGCGCTTGAACTTGCAAGCGGGCCTTAAAGCCAAAGCCTCCGCCGCGCACAGCGCCTCGGTTCAGTATTTTGCCCTGGCGCAGGAAATCGCGCCGCAGAGTTTATGGCAGGACGATTATGCCACGATGTTCCGGCTAGCGCGCGAGCGTTCGGAAAGCGAATATCTCGAAGGCCACTTCGAGCAGGCCGAAACGCAGTTTGGAATTGCTCTGAGCCACGCGCAAAATGTGCTGGAGCGAGCCGCTGTCGAGCGCATTCGCATTCAACTTTACATCACGCGCGGCGAATATCTGGCTGCGGTGAAAGTGGGGTTGGATATTTTGTCGGCCCTTGGTCTGGTGTTGCCGGCCCGGCCCTCACAACGCCACGTTGTGCAAGAACTGGCACGCTCCAAGTGGCATATGCGCGGGCTTAAAATCGCCGATTTGCAAAATGCGCCGCGCCTGACCGATGTCCACCAGGAAACGATACTCAGTTTGCTTGCCTCGTTGGGTGCCGCCGCTTATTTAGCCTCCGAGCAAACGCTGTTTTCCGTCATGGTTTTAAAGTCGGTCAACATCACGCTGCGTTATGGCAACTCCGATTATGCCGCGCAAGCGTTTGCTTTTTACGGCTTGATGCTGGGTTCGGGATTGGGCGACTATAACTCTGGTG
This sequence comes from Abditibacteriaceae bacterium, assembly GCA_036399215.1. GTDB lineage: Bacteria > Armatimonadota > Abditibacteriia > Abditibacteriales > Abditibacteriaceae > DASWNL01. The sequence continues at coordinate 11,007 of DASWNL010000618.1, read as the reverse complement.
ATCAATGGGGACGCCTGTCGCTCAAACTCGCCGAGGATACAGGCAGCGCAGCAGTGAAGTGCGTCACCTATTTTGTTTATCCGACGTATCTGAGCCACTGGCGGCGACCGGTTGAAGAGGGCGTCGAGTTCTTCTGGCAAGCCTATCAATTCGGCCTCGAAGCCGGCGACCTGGTGTATTCAGGTTACTCCATTGTCAGCGCCATTTTGCAACGCGCCACAAGTGGCCTGACCCTGAATGAGCAGTTGGAAACGATTGAAAAATACTCCGGCTTTTTGCACTGGACAAAAGAAGCCAATCAACTGGCGATTACCCAATTGGTGCGGCAATCGTGCTTGAATCTGCAAGGCCGAACTGCCGGGCGCACTTCGCTCGATGGCGAGGGGTTTGAAGAAAAGCGCGTGCTCTCTGAAGTGTGGAGTGATACCGAGAGCGGGACGGGGCGATGCGCCTACTACATCACCAAACTGCGCTTGTTTTACCTGTGGGGCGACTATCCCGCCGCTCTCGACATGGCGCGTCAGGCCGAACGCTTGATTTTAGCTCTGCTGGGCCAGATATGGGTGCCCGAAGCTAATTTCTTCTATTCGCTGTCCTTAGCCGCGCTTTATCCTCAGGCAACCGAAGCCGATAAGAAAGCCTATTGGAAGCAGCTTCGTAAAAACCAGAAGCAGATGAAAAGATGGGCGGCTAACAGCCCGGAAAATTACGCGCACAAGCACTTCTTAGTGGCGGCAGAGATGGCGCGCCTCAAAGACCGTAATGTTGAAGCAGCAGGGCTTTACGATGCTGCCATTCGCGCCGCTCAGGAATCTGGATACACGCAAAACGAAGCCCTATCCAACGAAATCGCGGCGCGCTTTTACCAGTCCCATGGCCGCGCCAAGATTGCGCAGATTTATTTAGAAGAAGCGCACTATCTTTATGAAAAATGGGGCGCGAGTGCCAAAGTCGCAGTGCTTGAAGAAGCATACCCGATGCTAACAGCGCGGCGCCTGGGCGGGAACACTCGCAGCCTGGCCGACTTAAGCGCCGTTGACATGCATCACACGACGGATTCCTTAGTCGGTGAAAATACTTCGCTGCTTGATCTGGCAACGGTCATCCGCGCGGCGCAGGCGATTTCGGGTGAGATTGATTTACAGCGTTTGTTGCAACAGCTTTTGCGTTTCGCGCTCGAAAACGCCGGGGCCACACGCGGCCTGCTTTTGCTCGAACGCGACGGCCAATGGCGCATCGCGACTTCCGGTTCGTTGGAACAAAACGCTTTTGCGCTCGAAGCGCAGCCTGAGCCATCGGCAAGCGGCCTGTCCGGCGAAGAAGTGCCGCTTTCCTTAGTTCAATATGTGGCACGCACGCGCCAGCACATTGTGCTGCAAGACGCCGGCAACGATGAACTTTTCGGTGACGACGCCTATATCGCGGCTCGGCAACCCAAAGCGGTTTTATGCGCGCCGATTATTCATCAGGGCCGCCTGACCGGCTTGATTTACCTGGAAAATAATCTGGCGGTTGGCGCTTTTACACCGGCGCATCTGGAAGTGCTGAATGTGCTCTCTTCGCAGGCTGCCATCTCGCTGCAAAACGCCGAACTTTACGGCCAACTCGAAGATTACAGCCGCACCCTGGAAGAGCGCGTCGAAGAGCGCACCTTGGAAGTGCGCTCCAAAAACGCCGAACTCGAAACCGCCCTGCATGAACTCAAAGAGATGCAAAACCGCATCATCGAACAGCAGAAGATGGCATCGCTCGGTGTGCTGACGGCGGGCATCGCCCATGAAATTAAAAACCCGCTCAACTTCGTCAATACTTTCGCCGCGCTTTCTCTGGGCTTGGTCAATGAAGTCAACGAAGAAATCGAAAAAGTGAAGGGGCATTTGAGCGATGCCGACCGCGAATACCTCGACGAAATCTTAGGCGACTTGCAAGGCAACATGACACGCATTAATGAGCACGGCAAGCGCGCCGACAGCATTGTGCGCAACATGCTGATGCACTCACGCGGGCAATCGAGCCAGCCGGAAAGCGTGCAGCTTAACGATGTGGTGCGTGAAGCGGTGCAACTGGCTTATCACGGTCAGCGGGCGCGCAATGCCAGTTTTAACGTGACAATCGAAGAAAATTACGCTTCCGATTTGCCCCTTGTCTGTGTTTTTCCGCAAGAGATCAGCCGCGTTGTTTTAAACATCGCCGGTAACGCTTGCTATGCTGTGCAAGAAAAATTGGAACAGCAGAATCTCCATCAGAGCGCCGCATTTTCGCCGACGCTCAGCGTTAGGACAAAGGCCCTGGAAGACGCTGTTGAAATTCACATCGGTGACAACGGCCAGGGAATTTCTCCCGAAGTGCGCGAGAAAATATTTAATCCCTTCTTTACCACCAAACCCACAGGCGAAGGCACGGGTCTCGGCCTTTCGATGAGTTATGACATCATTGTGCAACAGCATGCCGGCCAGATCAGCGTCAACTCCACGCCGGGTCAGGGCACCGAATTCATCATAACGCTGCCGAAAACAGGTATCAAAGTGAGTTGACCCCTCCTGCCCGGAGGGCACCCGCCCTTGGTAAGGGGGCTATCCTACGAGTTGGTTTAGCAAGGAAAGCGTAATCCGTGGTCAAAAGCATAAGAGCATAGCCTCCTTGCCAAGGGCGGGTGCCCTCCGGGCAGGAGGGGTTCAAAAATTAAGGAGAGTCCGATGACAAAAGTTGTGATTTTAGGCGGCGGCGTGGCGGGGTTAAGTGCGGCCCATGAATTGGTGGAGCGTGGTTTTGTAGTTGAGGTTTATGATCGCCAGGATGTTGCCGGCGGCAAGGCGCGTAGCGTGTCGGTGCCGGGAACCGCTACCCCTGGGCGCGATGCTTTGCCGGGTGAGCACGGCTTTCGCTTTTTCCCCGGTTTTTACAAGCACGTCACGGACACCATGAAGCGTATTCCCTTTGGCAATAACGCGCAGGGTGTGTTCGATAACCTGACACCGACTTCGCAAATTGAAATGGCGCTTTTCGATTCGCTGCCGATTATCCTTCCCGCCAACGCGCCGGTTTCGCCGCACGACTGGATAATCGAATTCGCCGATTTGATTTACGATGCCTTAGCCCCTAAAACCGGCATCACCAGAGATGACGTTTTCTGTTTTGTGTCTAAAATCTGGCAAATTATGACTTCTTGCCCGGAGCGGCGCCTCAACGAATACGAGCAAATCGGCTGGTGGCAATTCATTGATGCCGGAAACCGCTCCGAAGCTTATCAAAACATTTTCGCTTACGGCCTGACCCGCTCTCTGGTGGCGGCTAAAGCCAACCTCGCCAGCACCAAAACCGTCGGCGATATTTTAGTGCAACTGCTTCTTAATTCAACCGATCCCCACGTCCAAACCGACCGCGTGCTCAATGGCCCCACCAACGATGTATGGATCAATCCGTGGCTGGGTTACTTGCAAGGGCGCGGCGTGAAATACACGCTTAATGCCGAAGTAGTTGCCATCGAATGCGATGGCAAAACCATTCAGAACGCGACCATCAAAACGCCGGATAGAACCTTCACTGTTTCCGGTGATTATTACATTGCCGCAGTGCCCGTCGAAGTAATGTCGCGCTGGATTCACGACAACCCCAAACTGCTTGAAGGCGATGCCACTTTTGCCGACATTCAAAAACTGAGCTGCAACGTATCGTGGATGAACGGCGCGCAGTTTTACTTGAAAAGCGATGTGAAAGTGTGTCGCGGCCATGTAATTTACGCCAATGCACCGTGGGCTTTGACTTCGATTTCGCAGCATCAATTCTGGCCGAATTTTGATTTTGAAAAATATGGCGACGGCGAGGTGCGCGGCATTTTATCGGTTGACATTTCCGAATGGGACGCTCCCGGCATCATCAGATGGGGCCAGGATGGCAACCCCGACCCCAATGGCACTTTCAAGACGGCCAGGGAGTGCACGCGCGAGCAGATTAAAGCGGAAGTTTGGGCACAACTAAAACGAAGCCTGAACTATTCCGAGCCGGTTCTCACCGACGATAATTTGCACCGGTGGTATTTGGATTCGGACATCGTTTTCGACGACGAACAGCAAAGGGCCTTGCCTCCTTGTGACCCGAACTCTTTAAGCGCCCTGACAGCGGGCAAAGCCACCAGCAATCGTGAGCCTCTCTTAGTAAATCTGGTTCACACCTGGAACTTGCGACCCCAGGCGCACACCAATATTCCCAATCTATTTTTAGCGTCGGATTACGTGCAAACCTACACAGATTTGGCGACCATGGAAGGCGCTAATGAAGCGGCGCGCCGCGCCGTGAACTGCATCATTGATAAATCCAAAAAACGCGTCGCGCCCTGCCGTTTGTGGCCTTTGCACGAGCCTTTGCTATTCGCGCCGCTGCGTATGATGGACAAGGCGCGCTTCGACATGGGCCTGCCCTGGCAATACCCGTTTTATGGTGAAGCCGCTGCCGTTTCGAGCGATGTGGCACAAGTTGAAAAAGAGGCTGCTACCGTCGAAAAGGCTGTGGGCAGCGAAGTGCTCCATTTGGCCGAAGATGCCAAAAAAGAGTTGCAGCACGTCGAAGAAACCGTCGGCAAATTAGAAGACGCCGCTAAAAATCTGGTTGATAAAGTGTTGTGAAAGAAATAGAACACGGAGCTTTGCTACACGGATAAACACAGATAAACACGGATTTTAAGATGAGCGAACACCTCTTAAAAGATCTGCGAAAATCTGTGCCGTTTCCGTGTAGCGAAGCTCCGTGTTCTACTCTGCTTCAAAACTGATAAGACGCTTCCAAGACATTAAATTTGTTGTTGCCGAAGAAGGGCCGCGTTTCGTCGCCGGCCAAATTTTTGACGTGGGCGTATTGCAGGGAAAAGCGATTTTTCGTCCAGCCTAAACCATAAGTTAAATCGCCATCGTGACTGCCGGCGCGCAAGGCGAGGTTTTTCGTAGCCATCCATTCCCCGCCGTAGTAAGTGTTGTGGCCTTTCAAGCGAAAACCACCGCCGGTTAAGGTGGCGCGTTCGCGTTCGATAACTAAGGTTAATTTTGGCGTCGGCGTGAGATGAAAGCCGCCCGTTAAAGCAACTTCGTGAAAAGCCGCTCGCCTTGTCGTCAGGGGCGCCAGTTGCGCGGGCACGAAGAAAACCGCGTCTTCCCAAAAGTTGTCGTAAAAGCCGCTGAAACGGCCCCACGAAGCGAATTTGTAATCAAGGCCAAAGCGCCCACCCAGATGGCTGAGATCATCCAAAGGCGGCTTGGCTGAAAAGCGCAAAGTGCCCGGCCCGGCGCCAAAGTTTACGTTGCGAATTTCATGGCGCGTGCGCAGAATCGGCGCTACACCGATGCCCAGAGCTAAACGAGGAGAAACGCGCCGTCCATAAAACAAGCTCACGCTTTCTTCGTGGAAAACTTGCGTCGAAGCGGCAAAGCCGGGTGCAGGCGCCGCGAAGCTGCTTTTTTCGGGCGAGCGCACATTGGCATAAAGAATTTGCAAGCCATCTTGCTTGCCCAATGGCAAAGCGGCGCCTAACATCGCGCTGTTGAAACGCGTGCCATCGGCAAAGCGCGTGCGCCCGTAACGGGCAACACCCGCCGGGTCATCGTTAAAGGCCGCGTGTGCCGGATTGAGGCTAAATGGGCCGGGCGTGGTGGCTATGCCGCCGCCCATGCCATAAGCGCGAATCGAAGTGGCCCGCGAAGCGCCGAAAAAGTGCGTGGTAGCGAAAACCTCCGGCCCCAATTGGGCCTGTGCAGTTGAAGAGAGCGTAACAGCCGTCAGAAAGCACGTCGCGTGAAGGCGGCGAAGAGAAAATGGCATGACCCAATTTTCGCTTAATGTTGGAATTTCGTCAAATGAAAGTGATTTTGATGGGCCTGTTAAAGCCTGTAAGCTTCTCTTGCGTTTTGTCCCCAGATAAGCGCCTGTTCATCACTTGAGAGCGCATTGATAAAATCAGCCACCACTTCATGCCAGCGCGCATAATCGCAAGCCACCAAACACACCGGCCAATCGGAACCAAACATCACGCGCCGGGCGCCGAACGCTTCTAAAACCGTTTCGGCATAAGGCCGCAACTGCTCGCTTGTCCAAAGGTGCCAATCGGCTTCAGTAACCATGCCCGATAGTTTGCACCACACGTTTTCTCGTTTTGCCAACTCGTGCAAATACGTGCGCCACGGCTCAATATCACCATCGGCTATGCATGGCTTGGCGATGTGATCTAAAACGAAAGTTTGCTCTGGATGGCGATCTACCAATTCAATCGTCCTGGGCAAATGCCGCTCGGTAATAAGCAGGTCGTAAACCAGGTTGAACTCTTTTAAACACGCCACGCCCTTGTTGAAATCGGCCCGCTCCATGAACTCCGGCGCTTCGTCCTGCAAGCCGTGCCGCACCGCTTTAAAGTGAGGGTTTGGCGCAAACTCTTCCAATGATTTGCGCGCGTTTTCATCAAGAAGGGGCACCCAGCCGACAACGCCTTTAATCCATTCGTTTTGTGATGCTAACTCCAACAGCCAGCGCGTTTCTTCGAGCGTTTGGCGCGCTTGCACGGAAACCACGCCCTCAATGCCCAGAGGTGCGATGACTTCTTGCAAATCGGCGGGCAAAAAGTCGCGGCGGATGGCCTGCATGTTGTCGCCAATCCAGCCGTATTCCTCAGCATTGTAACGCCAGAAATGATGGTGCGCATCAATTTTCATAATTCAAATTCCGTAAAATGCAACTCTTAAACTCAGAATGGCGTGTAATTCAAAATTTCCAATTCCACTCATCGCGCGAATACTTTTCAGCGACCAATTTTGCGGCTGCTTCTTGCGGCCAACTGAGTAGTTCATCGTTTGCTTGCCAGACTGTGCGCAAAGCCTCTTTTACTTGCTCATTCGGCAAGTGCAGATTCGTTACAAAATCGACGTGCCCGCGTCCAGCGCGATATTCGGGTTGGCGCGGCGGCAGTTTTAAAACGGCGCTCATTAAATGCAAGTCGCAATCTAATAAAAACGCGCCGTGAAAGAGCAACCACTTGCGGCGCCGTCTTTGGGCATTGCCGCAAAACTTGAGATGCCCTAAAGCTAAATCCGTAATGCCACGAATTGAAATTTCGTCACCGGCCAGCGCTTGCAAGGCATCTCGCGTTTTTTGCATCACAAAGGCATTAGTTGTCGCCAGGTTTTCGGTTGGAGTGCCGTATTCAATCGGCAAAATCAGCGCGTAATTCAACACACCTGATGCTTGCAATACTGTGCCGCCACCACTATGACGCCGCAGAATCGGCACACTGCGTTGCCGACATTCTTCGATGTTCACATCATCGTCAACTTTGCAAACATAGCCTAAAACCACAAACGGCGTGGTTGTTTCCCAAAAGCGCAAAACCGCTTCTCCACCGTTAGCCTCGCGCTCATCCAACAAGGCTTCATCCAGTGCTAAGTTTTCGGTGGGTAAGGGCAGGGAAAGGTCAAGGAGTTTCATCGCCGACGAATGCGATGGCGGATTACGACGCGCGTCGTAATCCAACCAAGCAAGAGAACGCCAACTAAAATTGGTAGTGCTATGCGAATCTGCTGTTGGCGGCGCGCTTTTTCCTCCCAATAGAGGGGAATGCCTGCTTGCCGTAATCCAACAATAAATTCAGGACTAAGCGCATGTTGCGGGCCGTCAAGTGCGAAATTTTCTTCGAGCAAAACATTGTTCTGGCTGCTAAGCACTTGCACGTTACAGACCTGGTTTTTAACGCTAACCTCGGTAGCCCGGCTTAGGCCAAGAAGTAATTGTTTAATGGTTTGGTGGTCTGTCAAGCAATACTGACTCGTTACTGTATCAAGATGGATGGAGGCAACTTGAGACGGCTGGATTTTCTTTGCTAACTTTTGCGCCGTCTCATCTGGCCTTATGAGATTAGGTGATATGTCTGATTGATGTTCACAACCGCATGAGGATATGCACAAGCAAAGCGCTGCCAAAAGGCGCCATTGGTGATAGAACCTAAAACACTTTGGCTTGAACATAAATGAAGTTTCAAGATTTTTCTTGAAAGTGTTTTTGCCAACTCTTGGCCGCATCATCGGCGCGTTGAACGGCGCTTAAAAATTCGCGCCAGGCGACCAGCCATTCATCCGAAGTAAAGCGCGCTTGGGTTTTTAGAGCACCGCCCGCTGTGTATTCGGCGCCAAGTTCGTTGGAAAGATTGCTCTGTGTGGTCTCATCAAGTGCGGCTTCTATATCCAGCAACTTCAAGTAAGCGGCTTCCATCGCGTGCTTTGCATCGTGAAATTCATAGCCTGCCGGATTGTTCCAGGCGGGTGTCTCCCAGCCGGGCGTTTGCATGCCAGCACTAATGAAAATTCTCTTCAGGCGTTCGCGCAAGTCCATTTCATAACTCCGTTTAGATATGAATCGGACGGCCATCAACGGCTAAAGCGGCTTCGTGCAGGGCTTCGCTGAGGGTTGGGTGAGCATGGCAAGTGCGCGCTAAATCTTCGGCGCTGGCGCCGTATTCCATAGCCGCTACGGCTTCGGCGATTAAGTCACCGGCCCGCGCGCCGATGATATGCACACCTAAGATGCGATCAGTCGTTGCATCCGCCAAAATCTTGACGCGGCCTTCGGTGCTGTTTAAGGCCCGCGCGCGGCCATTAGCGATAAAAGGAAAAACGCCTTTGCGATATTCGATGCCGGCCTCTTTAAGTTGCTCTTCGCTTTTGCCGACTGTTGCAATTTCGGGATGCGTATAAACCACGCCGGGAATGGTATCGTAGTTCACATGGCCGTAGCCGGTCGCTAAAAACTCAACACAGGCAACGCCTTCTTCATGGGCTTTATGGGCTAACATCGGCCCGGCGATGCAGTCACCGATAGCATAAACATTGGCCGCGCTTGTCGCAAAATGTCCATCCACTTCAATGCGCCCGCGCGCGTCGGTTTTGACATCGGCAGCTTCTAAATTTAATTCTTGCGTGTTGGGAACGCGCCCGACAGCTAAAAGCACGCGGTCGCAGTGAATCGGCTCTTGTCCTTCGCATTCGACGATGCAACCATCACCTTCAACGCGCGCCCCGGTCACTTTAGTGCCGAGTTTGAGTTCAAGACCCTGTTTGGTGAATATCTTTTGCGCTTCGCTTGCCAGTTCGCTGTCCATGCCGGGCAAAATGCGATCAAGATACTCCAAAACCGTCACTTTAGCGCCCAGTCTTTTCCAAACTGAACCTAACTCCAATCCAATATAACCGGCGCCGATAACAACTAAATGCCCCGGCACTTGCGGATAGCTTAAAGCTTCGGTGCTGGTGCCGATGCGGTCATAATCTACTTCGACGCCTTTAAGCGGCGCCGATTGGCTGCCGGTTGCAATCAAAATGTTTTTTGCGGTTAATTCGGTTGTTTCGTCGCCGTTTTGAACTGTTACTTTGCCGCTGCCATTAAGAGTGGCCTGACCCAGAAAACGCGTGATTTTATTCTTCTTGAAAAGCTGCGCGATGCCGCCCGTTAAAGCGCGCACCACGCCGTCTTTGCGCTTGAGCATTTGCCCCAGGTCAAGTTCAACGCCCGATACTTTCACGCCATGACTTTTCAATTCGCTTTGCGCTACCACCAGATGTTCGCTTGATTCCAAAAGAGCTTTAGAAGGAATGCAACCGACGCGCAAACAGGTGCCGCCAAGGGCTTCTTCTTTTTCGATGCAAGCAACGCTCATTCCCAACTGTGCGGCGCGAATCGCCGCCGCATAACCGCCCGGCCCGGCACCGATAACGACTAAATCAAAAGTTGACATAGAAAAACCAAAGAACCACAGATGGACACAGATAAACACAGATTGCCAAAACTCATCTGTGTTTATCTGTGCCCATCTGTGGTTAATTTCAAACTTCCAAAAGCAAGCGTGCCGGATTTTCGAGGCACTGTTTGAGGCGCACTAAAAAGCTGACGGCTTCGCGGCCATCAATGATGCGATGGTCATAAGTCAGGGCTAAATACATCATCGGACGAATCACCACTTGCCCGTTTTCGGCAACGGGCCGCTCTTGAATAGCGTGCATTCCCAGGATGCCGCTTTGCGGTGGGTTAATAATCGGCGTGCTCATCAGGCTGCCATAAATGCCGCCGTTGGTAATGGTGAAGGTGCCGCCTTCGAGGTCTTCGGGCTTAAGCGTGCCGTCTTTGGCGCGTCCGGCGAACTCCATGATCTGCTTTTCGATAGCGGCGAAACTCAGATGCTCCGCATCGCGTAGAACCGGCACGACCAAGCCTTTACCGCCTCCGATAGCGACGCCGATGTCGTAGTAGTTTTTATAGACCAGATCGCGCCCGCGAATTTCGGCATTTACAGCAGGAAAGGCTTTCAAGGCTTCGACTGAGGCTTTAACGAAAAACGACATAAAGCCGAGTTTGATGCCGTGCTTTTTGGTGAAGTCGTCCTGGAACTGCTTGCGTAAACCCATCACGGCACTCATGTCCACTTCGTTGAAAGTGGTGAGCAAGGCGGCGTTCTGCTGCGCTTCAACTAAACGCTGGGCGATGTGGCGGCGCAGCATCGTCATCGGCACGACTTGCTCGCCTTCACCCGCCTGGGCGCGTTCATTTGTGGACGCTGCTTGCGGTGCAGGCGGGATGGTTTGCCTGATAACCTCGGTTTGTGGCGCGACTTCTACTGGCGTAACTTCGGCTTGTTTATGTTCGCCTTCTACGCTTTCGGCTTGCTCTCGTTTGGCTTTGACGCTTTGCACGTCTTCTTTGAGCATGCGCCCGCCGGGGCCACTGGGTGTTACTTCACTTTGTTCAACCCCACTTTGCGCTAACTCACGCGCTGCGGCGGGCATCACAAAAGCCTCAGTATTCTTGTTGGATTTCTTCGTCGCTTTTGGGGGATTAGTCGTCGCTTCGGGTGTTTGGTGTGGTGTTGATTCAGGCGTAGCAACTGCTGGTTTGGCCCACTCCGCCGCTGGTTCAGCCGTTGGCGTTTCGGGCGCTGCTTGTGATGCTACTTCTGTCGCCGCGCCATTTTGAGCGCTGGTTTTTTGT
>DASWNL010000617.1:0-2363 GCA_036399215.1 Abditibacteriaceae bacterium | reverse complement strand
CCCTCTCCCCAGCGCAGCGTTCGGGGGAGAGGGCCGGGGTGAGGGGTCAAATAATCCCTGCCCGCAATAAATCTTGCACATCGAGAACGCCGGCTGGTTGGCCGTTTTCTTCGATAACTGGCGCATCATCTACGCCACGCTCGCGCAGGGCGCGCAGAGCTTCGAGGGCGGGCGTTTGAGGATGCAATGTTAAGGGCGTGCGCGTCATGATAAGTGTCACGCTTTCTTCTAAAGCGGCGCCGCCATCACGCAAAACCAGGCGGCGCAAGTCGCCATCAGTCAGGTAACCACACAAAGCGCCGTTGTTATTCGTTACAATAGCCGCGCCCGATTGTGCGGAGGTAATGACTTGCATCGCTTCATGAACGGTAGAGTTTTCAGGGACTAAAGCTAAGCGGTCGCCGGTTCGCATTAAGTCGGCTACGCGCAGTTTGAGACCGCGACCTAATGCGCCGCCGGGATGAAAGCGCGCGAAGTTTTCTGATGTAAAACCGCGCTGTTGCATGGTGCAAACCGCAAGGGCATCACCCATCGCAAGGGCTGCCGCTGTTGAAGCCGTCGGCGCTAAATTCAAAGGGCACGCTTCGCGTTCAACGGCGATATTTAAAATCACATCGGCCTGGGCCGCTAAATAAGAGTTTTCGTTGCCGGTAAAAGCGATAATCGGCACACCCATCTCTTTAACAACCGGCAAGATGCCGGTTAAATCATCCGTCCGGCCCGAATAAGAAATGGCAAGCAGCACATCGCCACCTGTCACCATGCCGAGGTCACCGTGTAAGCCTTCGGCGGCGTGCAAAAACAGGGCGGGCGTGCCGGTTGAGGCCAAAGTAGAGGCCAACTTGCGGCCAATCGCGCCGCTTTTGCCAACGCCGGTGACGACTACGCGGCCTTGACACTCTAAAAGTAGTTGCACAGCATGAAGGAAGTTTTCATCAAGGCGCGCTTGTAGCCCGGCAATCGCTTCGCTTTCCAAACGCAAGACTTCGCGGGCATCTTGTAAAATCGAATCAGAGTTCACAACGGAGATTTTATAAAACTGCATCAGTAAGGGCGCAGCGAACCTTTGCTTTGTTTGTCATCTCCTAAACTCGTTATCGTTTTATTCGCTTATTAATCATGCAGCGTCCTCTTCAAAATTCAGGTGAAGCAGCACAAAGCGCCGTGCCTGCATCATCGCCAAAAGCAACTGTTCCAACTGGCGCGCCGCCACAAGTAGCGGTGCCGCTCAAAGCGCGCATGGTTTTCTGGCGGCAAATGGCGACGGCCCTTAAAGGCGGCATGACCCTGGCGGCCACACTGCATCACATGCAAGCTGTAACCAGCCGCGATGATTTAAAAGAAGTAGCGCGTAAGGCGCAAATTTGCGTGGAGCGCGGCGGCAGTTTCGCGGCCTGGATGAAAACGCGCCCGCAAATCTTTTCGCGCGGCGAAGCGGCCCTGGTTTTAGCAGGCGAAACCGGCGGTGAACTGGAAGCGGCTTTTGCGCGCATCGCGCAGGATTTGGAAGATGAAAATACTTTGCGGCGTCGCTTGTTTACTGCGACGTTTCTCAACAAGTTCGTGGTGCTGCCGCTTTTGATTTTGGTGCCCGGCAGTTATCGCATTTTCACGCACGCCGTCGAAGCCATAGACAAGCAGGGGCAGGGCATGAGCCAATTCGAGCAGCAGAAACTGGCTCTTAAATCAGGACTATCAGGCTACATTCACGATTTGATTCCGCGTTTGATTATGGTAGCAATCATCATCGCCGCGCTGTATGCATTGCGGCGCTGGATGGATATTTCACCGCTTGGACGCGGTTGGCGTGACCAAATCGCAGCGCGCATCCCGTTAACCGGCCCCTTATGGCGCGATTTGGCGGTTTTTCGTTATCTTACGGCGTTGGGTTGGCTGACTAAAGCTGGCATCGCGCCGCCAACGGCCTTAGAAAACTGCGCAGGCATGGCGAACAACGTTGTCTTAGACGAAAAATTCGCTCGTGCCGCGCGTTTGGCCCGCGAGCAAAACGTGCCGTTGGGAACGGCGCTTCAGAAAGCCGATGTCTTTTCAGAAGTGACTCTTAATCTCATCAAAACCGGCGAAGCCACCGGCAGCGCGCCGATGATGCTTGGCCAGGCCGCGCAGTATTATGAATCCGATTTGCAAGGCCGCATGATAACCGTGCCCAAAACCGTTGGCCTTATTGGTTTAGCTATCGCCGCCGTCGCTGTTGTTATTGTCGTTGGTATGGGAATGACTGCCTATTACAACAGCGTTTACGATACGGTGGGGAAGTTTATGGGCGTGGATATGTAAGCAGACGGCAGGGAGGGAGGCAGTCGGCGGACGGCAGTAGGCAGACGGCGGGTGAAAAACTCACA
>DASWNL010000616.1:0-4258 GCA_036399215.1 Abditibacteriaceae bacterium | reverse complement strand
TCGCTTGGCCCGCGCGGTTTTCCGAATGGTGTGCTGTTTAAAGGTGAAAACGGCGAGATTTTCTGTGATCGCGGCAAAGTCACGCCGGAAAACCTGCGCGGTTATAAGCCTGGCCCACAGGAAGTGGATGTGAATCGCCGTCGCGGCCATTTCGAAGATTGGATTGAATGCATCCAAACGCGCAGCAAGCCGATTTGCGATGTGGAAATTGGTCATCGCTCGGCAACGGTATGCCATCTGGGCAATATCGCTCAATGGACAAACCGGGCTTTCAAATGGGACCCACAGGCTGAACAGATTGTTGGCGACGAAGCTGCTTCACGTTGGCTTTCGCGCCCCTATCGCGCGCCGTGGCAGCTCTAATCAAAGCACATTGAAAGCAATGTCATTCTGAGTCCTGCCCAGAGGGCGCCCTCTGGGCAGGACTCAGAATGACAAAGTCCGTTGCTAATTAACTTTCTAAAAATTTAAGTATTTCGCAGGTTTTATCATGAAACGTTTTTTTGTTTCAGCGACTTTGTTTGGCTGCTGCTTGATGGCAACAGCGCAACCGCCAGGAACGAATCCGGCGTCCGCTCCACCAGTGCCTTCCATAACCCTGGATGCCGCCACGCCTTTATTAGGCGGGCCAACGCGCGTAACTTTGCATCTTAAAGATGCCACAGCCCAGGCCGTAGTAGATGCCTTTTCTCAGCAATCAGGCGTGCCATTGCGCATGCTTTTTTTTGAAGAAGCCGCGCCGCTGCCTAAATATACAATAGATATTGAAAACCAGCCGTTTTGGACGGCTTTAAATGAAGTGTGTCGTAAGTTGCAACTCGCGCCGCAGTTAGCCGGCGACCGCAATATTCAAGACTTATTACCGGGCAATCCCGATGAGACTCTGGGCGTTTTATTGCCTGTCCATCCTCTGGTTGCTTTAACCGCCAGGGAGCTGCGCCATGAGCATAATTTTTCTTTGAAAGGCACTGCGGAGAATATTCAATCTGTCAATGACACGCACACGCTTTATTTCAATGGTTGGGTTTTACTTGATCCCAAAGTGCGCGTGGCGCCCAGCACCACGCCGGTAGTTACGATCAGCGAAGCCGTTGATGATAAAGGCAATGTGCTAAAGGATAATCAAAGCGGCGCGTCGTTTGTGCAGTCGCCGGTGTTGTGGGATTTGCAAATTAATTTACAAGGCCGCGCTGATGCCGGGCAAAAGCTCACGCGCCTCAAAGGAAATATCAAAACTTTTATCGTGACCAAGCGCGAAGTTTGGGAGGTGCCAAACCTGGGTGATGTGGTGGGGCCGGTTGTGAAAACCATTAAATCCGAACAGGGCAATGAAACTTATAAATTGCTCGACCTGGCGCAAGAGGGCAAGGTGTATGAGATCACCATGAGCGTGCAGCGCCCGCCGCAAGCAGCACCGGCTGCGCCACTTGATGAAGACTTCAATACCCAGCAATTGCGCATAGCACGGCAAGATATTGGATCCATGGCGCGCCTGTTGGATGCCAAAGGTCGCGACATTCCTTATCTCGACAGCCGTGTTGAAGGTGAGAATATCATTTTGCAATTCGGGCCACAGGCTGAAGGCGAAAATGCGCCCGGTATTCCTGTGAAAATGGTGCTGGATATTCCGGTTGAATTTCGTGAACTGGATATTCCCTTTGAATATAAAAATCTGCCTCTGCCCTGACTTGCACCTTAATCTTGTTATGAAAAAAATCTTCGTGGTTGGTGCATTGATTATCTGCTGTTTGAAGGCGGCCCAAAGCCAACCGCCCCTGCCGCCTAAAGCCACCAGGCCGGCAGCGCCACCAATTACTTTGAAAGAGCTGGAGCGCGAAGCCGGTGGGCCAACGCTTGTTACTTTGCGCTTCAAAGACGCCAAGCATCAGGAGATTTTGAATGAACTGAGCAAGCAGGGAAATGTGCAGGTGCGTGGCAATTTTTGGAGCGATGAGCAACGCAATAAGAAGTATTCGATAGAAGTTGACAAAAAGCCGTTCTGGGAGGCTATCGCGGAAATCGGGGACAAGATGAATCTGTTTCCCCAACAGTGGGGTGGACAACAAAATGGCATAGTGCTCTCTCCAGAAAACGACGGCTCGCCACGTGGCGCCACCCAACTGGCAACGCCGCTGTTTTCCATCATCGCCAGGACCATTTCGCGCACGCATACCGTCAACTTCAAGCCCACAATCGAAGCCGGCAAAACACCACCGGAAACGCCTTCCATGAGCCTGCAAACCGCTATTTTGCTTGACCCCAAACTGCGTTTACTCAATAATGCCGCTAAAGCCACAGTCACTGAAATTGTAGATGATAAAGGCAAATCATTGAAAGCTGACCAGGATGATATTTGGGTTCATGGTGAATCGCCGCTGCAATGGCAGATGCAGGTGCCGCTCAAATACAGCGCGACAATGGGAAAAAAGATCGCGCGCCTGCAAGGCTCGTTTCGCGCCTTTGCAGTGGCACGAAATGAAAAGTGGGAGATTCCCGATGTCTTGAAAGCCAAAGGTGCCACCAAGACGGTAAAAATCGGCAATCGCGATGAAACCTATACCCTTGAAGAGGTTGTAAAAGAAGGCGACAGCGTGCGGATTAAAATTCTCATGAAACGCGAATTGGAAATCGCACCGCCCTCGGCGCAAAACACCCCCGAAGCCCAGCAATTGAAGTATGCGCGGCGTGATTGGTCGCGCTGGATGCGCCTTTCCGATGCCAAGGGCAACACCTATCAAGGCTACTACTCTGGTGGTGGCGAAGATGAGATGAGTTTCACCTTCAATAGTCATCAACAGTATCCCGACGACCCCAAAGCCGGCGAACCAGATAAGCTGATGATTGATATTCCCCTCGAATTCCGCCAACTCGAAGTGCCGTTTACCTTTAAGGATTTGGTATTGCCTTAAGTTACGTGGTGTAACACGAAACACGATAAAATTGTCCAAAGAACTCATGCCAAAAGGATTGAAAATGAATCGAAACACAAGGCGCCAATTAAGGCGCCTGCCCTTAGCGTTGTTATTAGGTGCATTGCTGGGTTTTTCGCCGCTTGCGCGCCCGGTTTTGGCGCAAAGTGATGCCGAAATCAACGGTTGGAAGACCGAACTGCAAAATGCACCCAAAGGCGATGCGGCTGCGGCCAAAGCCGCCTACAGCGCATTATTGGACAAGCTTTTGCCGGGCATGAACAGCGCGGATTACGGCACGCAGGCACGCACGCAGGATGCGTGGGAAAAAGTTGCAATTAATGCGGGGCGTCCAGGTGCCGAAGCCGAACGGGCTGGTGCTGTGCAAGCGATGCTGGGCCGCTTTGGCCCCGAAGCGCCGCAACTGGTGCGCGTGTGGCTGATTAAGCAACTCGGCCATATTGGGCGTGCCGATGCGGTTCCGGCTTTAGCCTCATTGATCAACGAGCCAGATGCCGTCGTGCGCGACCGCGTGCTGCGCGCTCTGGCTGAAAACCCCGCGCCTGAAGCCGGTGCGGCCCTGCGCGATGCGCTTGGCAAAGCGACAAGTGCTGAAATGAAAGTGGCGCTCATCAATAAGTTAGGCTATCGCCGCGATAACGCCGCCACTGCACAACTGACGGCGATGCTGGCGCCCGGCGATAATGTCGCCATGGCCGCTGCCAGTGCGCTGGGAAGCATTGCTTCCACTGATGCCGTAAGGGCATTAAGCGGGGCGCGTGGCGCGGCAACCGGCGCTTATAAAACGGCGTTGTGGGATAGTCTGATTCAGGCCGCTGATCGCATGGCAAAAAATGGCGATGCGCGCGGCGCTGTGCCGATTTATCAGGAGTTATGGGCGTCCAATGAAGCGCCGCGTTTGCGCGTTGCCGGTTTGCGCGGTGCAGCTCTGGCGCGCGGCGCAGAAGCCTTGCCCTTGATTTTAGAACAAGTGGGCAGCAACGATAACTTCACGCAGATGACGGCAGCCCGCCTTTTAGTAGATGTGCCTGGGGCCGGAGTAGGCGCGGCCATCGCGCGACAACTGCCGAATTTGAAGGCGCCGGTGCAAGTTTTAGTAGTAGAAGCTTTGGCCGAGCGCGGCGATGCGGCAGCCAAACCCGCTGTCTTAGCCCTAACGAAAAATGCCGATGAAAGCGTGCGTCTTGCTTCGTTGCGAGCTTTGGCGAGATTAGGCGATGCCGCTGATGTGGCGATGTTGGCCCAGTTAGCGGCTACAGACAAAGGCGAAACCGGAAAAATCGCGCGCGAAACTCTGGGTCGCTTGCCTGGCGAGCCGGTCAACGCCC
>DASWNL010000615.1:0-2083 GCA_036399215.1 Abditibacteriaceae bacterium | reverse complement strand
GGGCACTCGCGATTGGTTAAAAGCAGCGTGGCAACCGGCAAAATCTCGCCATTTTCGGCACGCTCATCTTCCACCCAAAAGGCGTGCGGCTGAAACGAATTAACAGCGGCGCGCGATACGTTTTGGCGCTGCTCCCAAATCCAGCGGTTGCGCGCGGCGAAAGTAGCGGGATAAGGCGTCACTTAGCTATAGATTGCCTGAAAGGCGCGGCGATACTCAATTTCGCGCTGCGGCAAATGCTGCTTTAAATTTTCTTCAGGCAAAGCGCCATGCTGAAAACGCCGCTTGGGAAATGTGGGCATCTCCAAACCCGTAATCGCCTGCACGCCGCGCGCTACCACTTCGCCTTTGAGTGCATACAGTTTTTCGTGATCGTATTCGGTCAGTGTTTTAAAGGGAATGGCCTCGGCCACTTCGATAACTGACGGGCGCGTGAACGGACTAAAGGCATCAAAACCAAAGCGGCGCGCCGGGGCATAGGTGCGCGTGTAAGAACGGCTCAGGCCGCCGCTATAAGTCAGCGAATGCTTGATCTTCCCGACGCCCCAGCCTTCCTGATAAAGCATCACATTGTTAACGATGCTATTGATGGTTAATTCAGGATTGACTTCAATCGGATAGTCTTTGAGATTTTCATCGCCGCCGTCACCATCCAGCATGAAACACCATTGCGGATAACGCTGGCGAATGCCCTGGTATAAGGCTAATCCCATGGCGGCGCATTCGATGTCGAGAGGCTTGTAATCTTCGGTCACACGAATCGTTTCACGCAGGTCAATTTGCGCGGCATCGGACTGGATTTCTTCAAGGAATAAACCCAAATCGAGGCGCTGCAAAAACTCGCGCGCTTGTTGGATGTCGGGGCCATCACCCATGTTGAGCGTAAAGGCTTTAAGACGGGCCGGGCTTTGACCTAAAGACTTCAAAACATGATAAGTCGTGAGAAAAACCGCGCCGCTATCAATGCCGCCGGAAAAGGCTACACCAACCGGCTCGTTTTGCGGAATAGACTGAATCCAACGCGAAACTTCATCAGCCAGAGCGCCAATATACACTTTGCCAATCACATCTAAATCGGGCGGTAAAATGCCGGGTTGCGGCTCGAAAAAGCGCGTGTAAACCGGGTCAGGATCAGGGCAGCCGACAAGTTGGATTTCCACCACATAATGCGCCGGCACCATGCGCGTGTAACTGGGATGAAACTGGTCATCTAAGCCTTCAAGTTTCAATTGTTCCAGAATGGCATCCATGCGGTCGGCCACAATCAAGGCCGGGCCGGCGGCGCGCTTTGCCAAAAAATAGCGCATTGGCCTATCCAGCGAGCGGGCCAATCGAACGGTTTTGCCGTCGCGCGCCAAGATCGCAAACGAGCCGTCTATTTCGCGCACGCTTTGTGCCGTGCCGTGCAGAATGCGCTGGCGTGCTTCTTCAACGCTCATGTTATAAATGCGATTGGCCGATGGCTCGGTCAAATCTACAACACGCTCAATGTATTGATGATTCATGGTGTCCCTTTATTTATCTCTCGCAAAGACACTAAGCCGCGAAGAAAAAAGATAAGAGATGGTTGAAAATCATTTCTCTATTCATGCTCTTGCTTTTTCTTCTTTTCTTGGCGACTTGGCGAGAGATAAAATTTAAGTCAAACGCAAGTCTGGCCGGCCCCATTTTTTGGGTGGGGGTGGCGGTTCATCTTTCTTATTTGGGTCGTAAATCTCGACATACTCTTGCGGCACATTGACGGTCTCCGGCAAATCTTCCACATCGGCGTATTCCGATTCGTGCCAATCTACTAAAATCGCAATCGTCCCTGGCGGTGCATCATGGCGGCTGGAAACGATGCGGCCTGTAATACCGACAAGAGAAATCGTCGGCGAAAGCATAGTGCGCCCGCCGATAACGACTTTTTGGCCCAGTTCAAAAGCGTGTTCTTGATTCATGCGTTTTGTGCCGCCTGCGCTAAACGCCCGGCACGTTGATTCGCTTCGGCATAAATCTGCCGCAAATCCAATTTGGTCAATTGCCCATCGCGCACCAGGATTTCGCCATCTACAACCACGGTATCTACATCGCCCGCACCGGC
>DASWNL010000614.1:0-3725 GCA_036399215.1 Abditibacteriaceae bacterium | reverse complement strand
CTATCGGCACTTTCAACTGTCTCGCCGCGACACTGGTGCCTAAAGTGACAATATCAGCAACGGCTTTAGGAGAAGCCGGTGGCGACGAACGAAAAGCGTTCAAGAAATTGGGCAGCATGACTTAATATCTTTATGAAATTTCAGCTTGACCCGCGTTTTACAACATTTCGGCCTGGTTCAATTTCAGGGTTATTTTAAAGGTTAAAATACTAAGAAATCGGATACTATTTCGCGTGGCGCTGGTAGCAAGAAATACGCCTCAAAAAATGTAATTAGCCCCCTATTGCCAGCAGCAGTGGAAATTTAACAATTGTAAAAAGCAGGAAGCCGGTTACAAAACAAAGGAAAACTTACGGCTTTATTTGATAGATGCAGGCCTGGCTCTGGCCGCTTACTCTTGATTTCTCTTTGGCTTCATACATAGCCGTATCGGCCTGGGAAATTAAATCATCCGAAGATTGCTGCTGAGGAGATGACAAGACAATGCCGATGCTTACGCCAATCTGAACGATTTGCCCGCTCAAATTAAAAGGACGGTCTAACTCTTCGTAAATGCGGCGCGCCACGGCATGAACCTCATCAGCGCCCATAATATTTTCCAGCACAACCGTAAACTCGTCGCCCCCTAAACGTGCGACCATATCCTGAGTGCCATTGGCAGCTAATTTGGGCTTGGCGCCCGCTTTCGTCTCCGCCACGCCGGGCAAAGACAGCATAATTGGTGGTTCGATCTGGGGCACTTCACGAGCAACGGTGTCATCACGACGCAAACAGCGCTTCAAACGAGACGCCACAGCTTTCAAAAGCTGATCGCCAATAGGGTGGCCGAGTTGATCGTTGACATTTTTAAAGCCGTTCAAATCCAGAAACAAGACGGCGAACCCATCAATCTCCTTACGCTTGGCTCGCGTCAGCATTTGCTCGACACGCTCCAAAAAGACAACGCGGTTTGGCAATCCGGTCAGCGAATCGTGAAACACATCATGCAACAGTTGATGCTCTGTCACCTTCCACTCAGTCATGTCGGTTTGCGAACCGGCCATGCGATGCGGCTTGCCGTTCCCATCGCGAATTGCCAGCCCACGCGCCAGCATCCAACGGTAAGTGCCGTCTTTGTGCAAAATGCGATATTCGCATTCAAGATGCGGCGTTATGCCCGCTAAATGCTGCTGGATAGCCGTTTCTAAATTTTCTTTGTCTGCCGAGTGAACCCGCTCCCACCAATCTTGCGCTTCATGACCAATTTCGTCGTCACCATAGCCAAGCATGGCTTTCCAACGAGGTGAAAAATAAACGTCGCCATTTTGCAGATTCCAATCCCAAATCCCATCGTTAGCGCCCTGCAATGCCAGAGCGTAACGCTCCTCACTTTCGCGTAAGGCCTTTTCAATGCGCCGCTGGCCGCTGATTTCGGTGCCGACACTGACAATCCAACAAACTACTCCTGTTTCATCGCACAAAGCTGTGTAATTCCAGGCCACACAGAGTGCAGAACCTGTTTTATCCAGCCAGACGACCTCGGTTTCGTTCATCTGGGTCGCCTGTGTCGTGTTGTTGCAAATGCTTGCTAAGGCGGCTCGCTTAACTTCGCGATCTTCAGGACGCAGAAAAATATCGAAAAAGGGGCGACCTAAAACTTCAACAGCATCATAACCAGTCGCTTCCTCACAGGCACGATTGAAGCGCACAATATGCCCTTTGGCGTCAACTACCAAAATCAAATTTGCCGCCGCATTGAGAATGGCGTTGACAAATTCAGGATTATGATCTAATTGGCGTGATTGCGTTAGAAGGTCGGACATGGGCTAAAATCAGCAATATAACCTTCACAATTCTTCTACGATCTGGAAATAAACTCTTGCAAAACAAACTCTTGAAAAACAATTTATGGTAACAAAATAATTTTACCCCAAGAACCGGATGCCATGACTTCTTCATGGGCTAAGGCCGCTTCCGCTAAAGAAAAGCGCCGCCCGATGACCGGATGCAAAGTGCCCTCTTCCAAACCGGCCCGCAATGCGGCATGAATGCCGGGAATTTCCGCAGGCGGCACATTAAACAGCGTCATGCCGCGAATATCGGCATCGCGTTTCATGGTTTCGCGTGGATTAATCGTAATCTCGCCCCTGTTGCCGACTACTACCACGCGCCCATAATTCGCCAGCACTTCCAAATCGCGCTGCAAATTCACATTCGCCAACATTTCGATGATTAAATGCACGCCATGCCCTCCGGTAATTTCGGGAATCGCAGTCAAATAATTATCCGCTGTGTGATCTAAAACATGGTGCGCGCCCTGTTCATTTACCAAACGGCGTCCTTCTTCAGTTCCTGCCGTGCCAATAACCGTCAGGCCAAAAGCGCGTGCCAATTGCACGCAGGCCACGCCCACCCCGCCACTGGCGCCATGAATGAGAACGCTTTCACCTGGCTGCGCTTGCCCACGCCCAAAAAGCGCCCGATGCGCCGTGGCATAAGGCACGCCCAAAGCCGCCCCCTGCTCAAACGAAACATTATCAGGCAAAGCAAAAACCGCCTGTTGATCGCACAACATCTGCTCGGCATAAGCACCGCCGCGCGGATTCCAGGTGTAAACGCGTTGGCCCACTTGGAAACCAGTTACGCCTTCGCCTATTTCAATGATTTCGCCCGCCGCATCGCTGCCCGGCGTGTAAGGTAGTTGTGGCATATTGCCGTAATTGCCGGAGCGAATGTAGGCTTCAACAGGGTTCACCCCGATAGCGCGCACTTGAATAAACACTTGATTCGGCCCAACGGGAGGCGTTTCGACCTCGCTTAACTGCAATACTTCCGGCCCACCAAACTGCTCAACACGAATTGCTTTCATTCTTGCTTCCTCTCTTTTCTTTATACTTCATGGAAGATTTTAAATAGAACACGGATTTCATACACGGAAACGACACAGATGAACACGGTTTTTGGAGAGTAGTTGTTTAAAACCTTCCATCAAATCTGTGCAAATCCGTGTCTCTTCTGTGTAGCCGAAGGCTCCGTGTTCTATTCTCTCAGGAACAAGTAATGGGAAATCGTGTTTTCGACAAACTTACACAACCAGAGCAACTTCATCAATCACCGATTTTAGTTTTCGCCGGTGATGCCTTGGTAGCCGGCGGCTTGCGCGGCCTGGGCCGCGTGCGCGACAATGGGCAATTCCGCGCGCGACGGCACGCCGAATTTTTGCAATTGTGCCGTGATTTAACAGCCGATGGCTTTATTGACGGCTGTCTGCTTACGCCTGCCGATGCCGAAACCCTGGCAGTTGACGAAGGCTTGTTTGGCTCTACCTCGGTTACGCCAATGGTGCGCCTGAATGCGGAAACCTGGATTTGGAGTCCACGCCACGGCAATTACAACCGGCAGATTTCGCAGCCTTTTCAAACTGTGCCTCTCAACGCCGCGCCCGAAGCCGCTTACTGTGAACTGCGCGGCGGTGGCTTGGAATGCCACGTCAAAATCGGCCTCTATTCGATTACCTTAAACAACGACACCGGGGCTGATGCGCGCACCTTATCGGCGTATTTGGATTTCGCCCGCAGCGCCAGTGAGCATCCTGAATTTGAATATTTCTTAGAAGTATTCTTGCCCAACACCAATTTGCCCGGCCTCGACCGTGAAAAGCGCGGCCAATATGTCGCCGATTCCATTGTGCGCACTCTGAGTTATTTAAAGAAGAAAGAGCGCCCGCGCTTTATCAAGACGGAATT
>DASWNL010000613.1:0-3594 GCA_036399215.1 Abditibacteriaceae bacterium | reverse complement strand
CCAGAGTCTTGTTCCACGCATCTTTAGCAGCTTCGGCGTTGTAACGCTCGCCAGTATCATTAAAAAAGGCATGGCCGGCACCGGCGTAAATTTTATGCTCAAACGCTTTGCCCGCCGCCTTCAGGGTTTCAGCAACCTGGGGCACGGACGAAGTGATGCGCGTATCGGTTTCGCCATAAAGACCCAAAATTGGGCATTTGGCCTTCGCCAACTCTTCATTGGAAGGCGCGCTGCCATAAAAGACAACGGCGGCTTTTAAAGGATTTGGGCGCGTTGCCAGAGCGAAAGAGCGCGCCCCGCCCCAGCAAAAACCAACACTGCCCAAATTGCCGGTTTGCACGCTGGGCAAAGTGTTGAGATAGGCTAAGCCCGCTTCCAAATCCGAGAGCGCTTCTTCTGTCGTGATGGTGCCGATGGCGGCGCGCGCTTCGTCGGGCGATTTCATCGCAGCCGTGCCGCCTTTGCGCGATAACCCATCGGTTGCCAGAGCCACAAAGCCTTCTCCGGCAAAGCGGCGCGCTACATCGCGCGTGTGTTCATTCAGTCCGCGATTTTCGTGAATGACCAAGACGGCGGGAAAGCGGCCTTCACCCTTTGGCGCCGCTAAGTAACCGCCAATTTTCAACTCGCCGTTGGGAAAGCTCACGTCCGAAGCCGTGATGGTGGCGTTTTTAGTCTCCTTGTCGGAAACAACTTGTGCTAAGCCGCTTTTTTCAAGAAGTAAGTGCGCGGCAGCCATGCTGCCAGTCAGAGTAATAAGTCGCGTCAGAAAATCGCGGCGATTTAAGGCGCCGGTGCGATAATCGGAAGCCAAAGTTTCAATTTGTGCTGAATTTGACTGAGTTTCTTGCTTGTTCATTAGAATTTTCTTTCGTGTCTGGCACGATTAGACAGCCCCAAACACCAAGGCGTTTTGTTTTGTGATTGACAAAGAGCTATCTAAAATGGTGGAATTATCGTGCCGCTACTTTTTATCTCGGAAAAAACCTTATGCACTACGATTTAGAAAATCGCGTGGCCCTTGTAACAGGTGCCTCGCGTGGTTTGGGCAGGGCGATGGCTTTAAAACTGGGCCGTTGCGGGGCTAAAGTGGCCGTGAACTACTTTGGTAATGCCGATTTAGCGCAAAAAGTTGTCGACGAAATCAAGGCCAATGGTGGAGAGGCTTTCGCCTTTCAGGCCGATATTCGTGAAGAAGCCGATGTGCAGCGCCTGGTAAACCAAGTGCAAGAACACTTTGGCCTGATTGATATTTTGGTCATTAGCGCAACTGGTGTTCAGCCCTTTTATAAAGTGGAAGATTTAAACTGGCGTCTGTGCCTTGATCAACTCGAATTCTTTGTCAAAAGCCCGTTGCTTTTAGTGCAGGCTGTGGTCGGACAGATGAAAGAGCGTCGCTACGGGCGCATCATCAATATCGGCTCGGAAGTTTTGGAAAAAGGCGTGCCGGAGTTTGCCAACTACGTCTCGGCTAAAGGCGCGCAACTGGGCCTGACGCGCTCGTGGGCCATGGAACTGGCGCCTTACGGCATCACGGTCAACATCATTTCACCGGGCTGGATTCCCACCGAGCGCCATGCCGATGACCCGCAGGAAATGAAAGACACTTATGCCGCCGCCGTGCCGATGGGCCACATGGGCGAGCCGAATGATGTAGCCGAAGCTGTGGCGTTTTTAGCCTCGGACGGCGCCAAATTCATCACTGGGCAAAAGCTGTCCGTCAATGGCGGCAACTCGCTGGAGTAGAACTGCATTGCAAGAGCATTAAAGTCGCACTGTTAGATATTTATCAGGAGACCTTCGCCATGTTTAAGCGCACGTTGTCGTTCTTACCAGGCCTTAGCCTTTGTGCCCTGTGGGCAGTGAGTGGTTGTAATCAAAGCGGCACTCAGTCGGCAGATTCAGGCGCCAACAACGCAAACGGAAACACCCCAAGCAACGATTCGGATGCATCAGGTGGGGCGCCCAACGCTTCGGGCAAAAAGCCCCGTGTGGCTTATGTGACCAACGGCGTTGCTTCGTTCTGGGTGATTGCCGCAGCGGGCGCCAAAGCCGCCGGGCAAAAATTCAACGCCGATGTGACGGTGCATGAGCCTGCCAGCATATCGGATCAAAAGCGCATCATTGAAGATTTAATGACGCGTGGCGTGGATGGTATCGCCATTAGCCCAATTAATCCTGACGATCAAACCTCATTAATTAACAAGGCAGCCGATGTCACGAAAGTCATCACCCATGATTCGGATGCGCCCAAAAGCAAGCGGCTTTGCTACATCGGTATGGATAACTACACCGCCGGACGGATGTGCGGCAAGCTGGTCAAAGAAGCCCTGCCTAAAGGCGGCAAACTGGCGATTTTCGTTGGCCGCCTGGAGCAAGACAACGCCAAGGGGCGCCGTCAGGGCGTGATTGATGAATTACTCGACCGCTCTGTTGACCCCAAACGCTACGATGTGCCGGGCAGTGTCATTAAGAACAACAAATACACCATTGTCGGCACCTATACCGATCAGTTCGATCAGGCCAAAGGCAAAGCCAACGCTGAGGATGTTCTCTCTCGCCATCCCGATCTGGACGGTATGGTTGGCCTTTTTGCTTACAATCCGCCGCTGTGTCTGGAAGCCCTCGAACGGGCTGGCAAGGAAGGCAAAATCAAGCTGATTGGTTTTGATGAAGCCGACGAAACGCTGCAAGGCATAAAAGACGGCACCTGTTACGGCACCGTCGTGCAAGACCCGTATGCATACGGATTTGAATCGGTTCGGGTTTTGACGGCGCTGGCTAACAACGATCAATCAGTGATGCCCAAAGGCGGCTTTCTCAACATCCCGGCGCGCCAGATTCGCAAAAACAACGTAGATGCGTTCTGGAAAGACCTCAAGCAAAAATTGGGCAAGGCGCCGGCGAAGGAAGATGGCGCAGGGTAAGAACAGAATGCCTTTGAAAAAGCGACCACTCACAGAGTAACGTCATTCCCGCCCCACGGGAATCCATCCGTCGTGAAGTTGGCGTCTTTAGCTTTTGCGGTAATGCTGTTGATTATGGATTCCCGCGGGGCGGGAATGACGCGCCTCTTTACTTTTCAGCTAAGCCTTTCACCTGCCCAAAGCGTTTTCACAGATCAGATGCCCGAATCTTCTCCTCTTTTAGAAGCACGCCATCTTAGCAAACGCTTTTTGGGCGTGCAGGCTTTATCGGATGTCAGCCTCTCATTGCAGGCGGGCGAAGTGTTGGCTGTCATCGGCGAAAACGGCGCCGGTAAAAGCACGCTGATGAAAATTTTAGCGGGCGTGCAAAAGGCCGGCGAAGGCCAGCTTTTGTTGGATGGCCAGGCGCGTGAATTTTCATCCGTAGCCGATGCGTTGCAAGCCGGCATCGCCCTGATTCATCAGGAATTGAATCTGGCCGACAACCTGGACGCCGCGTCCAATATCTTCTTGGGCCGCGAACCACGCCGCGCCGGCTTAATTGATAAAAAGCGCATCCACGCCGAGGCGCGCGACCTGATGCAGCGCGTAGGCTTGCACTGCTCTCCGGCGTGCATTGTCGCTGAGCTTTCTATCGGTCAGCAGCAGATGGTGGAAATCGCCAAAG
>DASWNL010000612.1:0-3754 GCA_036399215.1 Abditibacteriaceae bacterium | reverse complement strand
GGCGTAGGCGTTGGCTGCTTTTGGTATTGCTCGGTTTGGTCTTGGGCGTTTTTGCCATGACCAACACCTGGGACGTGCCGCTTTATGCGCTTTTGGCCTTGAGTTGCGCGCTGTTTAGCGCGTTGCCGTGGGCCATAAAATATCCGATGCGTTTGGCACAGGCATGGATTTTCTTGCCGCTGATCCCCTTAACGGCGTTGCCCTATCTATTGCGCTTTAAGCCGCAAGTTTCGGGCGTGAAGTTTGAAATCTGGCCGCCGGCACCTTTGCCTTTTGTTTTGCTATGGGGAGGCTGGCTGGCCTTATGGTTTGTTTGCATTTTGCCTTATGTGCCTCGTGAAGCATCAGGCGAAACGCCAGGCGAAGTATCATCTCGCAGTAGAAAGATTTGGCTGGCTGCTACGCTGAGTTTTGTTGTTTTGGGCGCCCTCTTGCCTGTTACGGCGCTGGTTTTGGGCGCATTAGCTCTGACAGCTTATGCCTTGTTTGTGCGAAAGAAAGAAGCTGTTACACCGCGCCAGTTTATTCTGTTGCTTGGTTTTGTCGGGTTGCTGTCGGTTTTAGTGCCGCAGATTGGCTATGTTCAAGGGTTTTTTGGTGGCGGATTACGCCATCAGGACACAGTTTTTAAATTTGGCTTGCAAGCTTGGCTGATGCTCGGCACAGCAGCCGGTGCCGGCGCACTGCGTTATATTGGGCAGAGCAAGCCGCTTATCAAATGGCGCAGCCTGGCCCTTTTAAGCATTATGTGTGTTGTTCCGGCCTTGTGCGCGTTGTGCGTTTTGTGGACGCGCGTGGTGCGCGATGCGCCGCGTGATGAGAAAGGACAGTTTCTCCTTTCCTTAGATGGTGCCCGCTGGGTGCCGCCTTCTGACCGGGCCGCGATGGATTGGCTACTGTTGATGTCGAGGCCGGGAGAGCGCGTGTTAGAATCTGTCGGTGAAAACGAAAACGGAGGTCTGGGAGGTGACTTTAGCTGCAACGGGCGCGTTTCGGCTTTTACCGGCCTTGCAACGCCGCTGGGCTGGCCGCAACATGTGTGGATGTGGGGCGAAGATTTTAGTCGTGTAGCCCAACGATGGGAAACTGTGCGGCGCATTTACCTTTGGCCACGCGACGGTTCAGCGGAGGTTTTGCTGCGCGAACTGAAGGTGCAATGGGTGTTCATTGGTGCCGAGGAGCGCAACCGCTATGAAGCCGCCGGGTTGCGCCGTTTGCAAAATGCCCTGACACCGGTTTATACCAATGGTGACACTGTTATTTTGAAAGTTGACCCGCAATAAGCAGCGCTCAATAAACGAGAACAATGACCTCTTATCCAATTCCTCCCAATGAAACCGAGCGATTGCAGGCCCTGCGACGCTACCACATTCTCGATACGCTGCCCGAACAGGCTTACGATGACATCACGCGACTGGCTTCGTATATTTGCGGCACACCTATCGCATTGATTAGCTTTGTTGACCGCGAACGGCAATGGTTTAAGTCAAAATTCGGCCTTGATGCTACAGAAACGCCACGCGATGTGGCCTTTTGCGCGCACGCTTTGGGCAGCCCCAACGACATGCTGCTTGTGCCGGATGCGACCAAAGATGAAAGATTCGCCAATAATCCCCTTGTAGCCGGGGCGCCGGACATTCGTTTTTATGCGGGTGCGCCATTAGCGACACCGCAAGGCGAAGTCCTGGGCACGCTTTGCGTAGTTGACGATAAGCCCCGCGAACTTAGTGAAGATCAAAAGCAAGCGTTGAATGCCCTGGCGCGCCAGGTGATGGCACAGTTAGAAATGCGTTTGCACGTTAATGATTTGGCGTTGCAAATTCAGATGCGCCAGCAGGTGGAAATCGCGTTGCGAACGGCAATAGCCGAAACCGAAGATTTATACAACAACGCGCCCTGCGGTTATCACACGCGCGATGCGAATGGTGTGTTTACCCGCATGAACAACACCGAATTGCAATGGTTGGGTTATGAGCGTAACGAGGTTATCGGCAGGATGACTCTATGCGACATTGTGCCGCCGAAGTTTCACAAGCAGGTGGTGCAGAACTTTGCCGATGTTCAAGAAAAGAGTCCGCTAAACGATGTGGAGATGGAATTCCGGCGGCGCGATGGCACAACTTTTCCGGTCTTAATCAACATGCGCGCGGTTTATGGAAACCGGGGCGAATTTCTGGGCACGCGGGCTACGGTTTTTAACAACACCACACGCGCTATTGCAGAAGATGCCTTGCGGGATAGTGAGGCGCGTTTTCAGCAGTTCATGAATAACGGCCCGTTCATCGCTTTTATCAAGGATACGAACGGCTGTTTCGTTTACGTCAATGAGCCTTTGCTGAAACGCTTTGAGCGACTCCCTGAAGAGATGATTGGCAAGCGCGACACCGATTTGTGGTCGCCGGAAATTGCCAGTGAATTGCGCCAGCATGATGAGAATATTTTGGCCGCCAATCGCCTGGTTACAATTGAAGAAAATTTGCCGACACCTGATGGATTATCCAACTACTGGCTGAGCTTTAAGTTTCCTCTGGAAACGGGAGGCGAAAAGTTTCTGGCCGGCCTGTCAATTGATATTACCGAGCGCAAGTTTTACGAACGCCAGATGGAAAATTATCAGCGCCAGTTAGAAGAAGTCGTTTCAAAACTGGAAGAAGTAGCTATCACCGACTCCTTGACGGGACTCAAGAACAAAGGCGCCTTTGAAAACCGCTTGAACGAAGAATGGGAACGCTGCAAGCGATATAACTTGTTGCTATCGTTGCTGTTGATGGATGTGGATTACTTCAAGAACTATAACGATAGTTTTGGTCATCCGGCGGGCGATGAAATCTTGAAGAAAGTCTCTGCTGTTTTGCAAGAGCAGGCGCGTCCCAGCGATTTTGCAGCGCGCATTGGTGGCGAAGAGTTCGCCCTTATTCTGCCTAATACCGGCATTGAAGGCGCTTATATTGTGGCCGAGCGCTTGCGTCGTGCCATCGAAAGTAATGATTGGCCGCGCCGCGCACTCACGGCCAGCATTGGCGTAGCAGCCAACGGCAATGAAATGAAAACCTGGGGCGAATTGGTAGATAATGCTGACCGCGCGCTTTATCAGGCCAAGAATTTAGGTCGCAATCGAGTCGCCCGCGCCGTGATAGTTAAAGAGTAGAGCCTCTCAAAAAAGTTGTCACCACTTTTTCTAAAATCCGCGCCGCCACTTCCTTTTTAGATAAAAGGGGCCAGGTTTCTTCGTCGTTTTGAGTTATCCATGTCACGCGGTTGGTCGAAACTTCAAACCCGGCGCCCTCCTGCGTTATATCATTTGCCACAATGGCATCGGCGTTTTTCGCCTGCATCTTGCGGCGCGCTTCATGTGTCAGGTTTTCGGTTTCTGCGGCAAACGCAATGATGATCTGACCAGCGCGTTTTTGTGCGCCGACGCCCGCAATAATATCAGATGTGGGCACCAAATCTAAAGTGAGATTTTGAGTGCCTTGCTTTTTGATTTTCTGCGTGGCCACTTGCGCAGGACGATAATCGGCGGGTGCTGCGGAAGCGATAATCACATCACATGAAGGAGCATGACACATAACCGCCTCTTTCATTTCTTGCGTCGTTATGACGTTTTCCACTTGCACGCCACCTGGCGCTTTAAGTTGTGTTGGGCCGCTGATAAGAACCACTTTGGCACCACGCTCCTGCGCGGCCTGTGCTAAAGCGTAGCCCATTTTTCCACTGCTGCGATTGGTAAGATAGCGCACCGGATCAAGCATTT
>DASWNL010000611.1:0-15212 GCA_036399215.1 Abditibacteriaceae bacterium | reverse complement strand
CGCGGAGATTCTATCTTCGCGCAAAAGCAGCGGCGACGAGGATACAGTAATTCCAACGGCTGGCTTAAGCGTGGGCCGGCGCCAGATTTTGCATTACATGTCGATCACATCCTGGCCACCTAACCGGCCCTGGATTACCAATCACGCGGGGCTGGCTTACAGCGATAACGGAGGAGTTAGTTGGACTAAATCATCGGTGATTTGGCCCAACAACGCCGATAATCGTAACCCTTTCCAAATGGGATCCTTAATTAAGCAGGGATGGTGGGTTTATTTGTTCGGCACAGCCGCCGGACGTCAGGGCGCAGTTTATTTAGCGCGTGTGCCGCAAGCCGAAGTTCTGAATAAAGCCGTTTACCGCTATTGGAATGGAAAAGATTTCGTTGCTGCTGAGACCGCAGCGCAACCGATTGTGCCGGGGCCGGTTTCCGAGCTTTCCGTTGCTTATAATCGCTATTTCCAACGGTGGATGATGGTGTATCTGGCACCACAGCGTGATGCGTTAGTATTACGCGATGCGCCCTCTCTAACAGGGCCGTGGACAGGCGAAAAAATCCTGATGCGTGGCTATGGCTTTCCTGGTTTATATGGTGGCTTCATTCATCCCTGGTTTAACAATAAGGATGAGTTTTATTTTATGCTCAGTGAATGGCCATTGTATAACGTGGCCTGGATGCGGGCCGGGTTAGCCGCCGCGCCGGCAGGGGACTGCGGCAATCTTTTATCGGATGCAGGATTTGAAGAGCAAGGCACGAATCCCGGTTTACATGCGCCCTGGCGATTACATGGACACGGCGGTTGTGACCGTAATTTAGGCTTTTCACATCAAGGCAGCAACAACGCTTTCCTACGTCATAACAAGTCGGGTTGGAACGATATATCGCAAAACATCAGCGTCCGCCCAGGGCAACGCTACCGCTTCACGGCCTGGGTGCGCACTTCTTCTAATCATCGTGGAGGCACGATTGGTATCCGCCGGCCCGATAGCATGATATTGTGCAAGACTGCCTTTGCGCACTTAGGCACTTATACGCCTATTACTCTTGACTTCACCCATGAAGGTTACTCTACCGAGATGCAAGCCTTCATTGGAATGCAGGTGCAGAATGATGAAGACACCTGGATACAGATTGATGATTTCAGCCTCTTGCCGCGGTAGCTTTATGCAAGAAAGGAGACACAATGATTTGGGCCAATCTGCTGCATCTGGGTTACAACATGTGGGAGGATTGGGAAGTGCCGGAACCTCCGCGTATTCATAACCGCTCGAAGCGCCCTTGCTTGCGTTGCGACCTGGCTTTATGGCACGACTTGACGCAGCAAATGGCGGACGCCGGCATGAACATGGTGGTCATTGATCTTGCCGAAGGCGTGCGCTACCAAAGCCATCCCGAAATCGCCGTTCAGGGTTCCTGGACGACTGATCAGTTACGAACCGAGTTGGCGCGTTTGCGAAGTTTGGGACTTGAACCGATTCCCAAAATGAATTTTTCTACAGCGCACGATGCCTGGCTGGGCGAGTATGAGCGCATGGTTTCAACCTCTCGCTATTATGAAGTTGTGCGCGACCTGATTAGCGAAGCGATCAACCTCTTTGATCAGCCACGCTTTTTCCATCTGGGCATGGACGAAGAAACCTGGCGCAATCAGCAGCATTATGAGTTTGCTGTCGTGCGGCAATTCGACCTGTGGTGGCGCGATTTTTATTTTATGGTTGAGCAAGTCGAAAACGCCGGTTCGCGTGCCTGGATTTGGTCTGATTATCTCTGGCATCATGAAGAACTGTTTTGGCGAAAAATGCCGCGTTCGGTTCTGCAAAGCAACTGGTATTACGAAGAAGAATTTTACGACTTCAAGGGTTTGCCGCCGGATGCGCATGAAACCTTTGTTAATACTTACCGCAAACTGGAAGAGCATGGCTATGATCAAATCCCAACCGGAAGCAATTGGTCAAACCCGGTTAACTTCGGGCGAACCGTCGAGTTTTGCCAGTCTGTGATTGCCCCAGAACGGTTGCAGGGTTTTCTGATGACGCCATGGAAACCAACTCTGGAAACATGGCGCAATCACCATGAAGCGGCTATCCATCAAGTTGCACAGGCAAAGACGTAATCAAGTATTGTTTCACTAAGTTAGAGAATTGGCTATGACTGCGACACTTGGCGTTTGCGTTTTTCCAGAGCCGGCCAAAAATGCGCCGCGTGTCGTGCGTCACGCAAACTATATTCATGAAATCTTAGGCCACGCCGGTCTGTGTTACGAAACGCTCGACTTTGAAGCGCTACCAACTGCTTTTCAAGATGGTCTGCGTGTTTTACTGACCATCGGCGAATATGCTTTGCCGGACGCTATAAAAGCGCCTTTAACGGCATGGATTAAAAATGGTGGCGCCTGGCTTTCTATTGCTGGTCTATGCGATATGGATGAGATATTAGGTGCTGTGCCAGTAGCACCTTCTTATGTGTCCTGGGGCGGCAAGTTGCGTTCGTTGGGCGAAGGATATTTTAAAGTAACACAAGAAGCGCATCCCGTTTTCCACAACCTATCGCGTCCTCTGCACTTTTTTGGCGGCATCACAGTCGAAGCCACAAGTGCTACCTGTTTAGCAACAGTTTTAGATGCTCATGGCAACCCAACGGCAACGCCGGCTCTGCTGGAAAATCGAAGAGGTGCCGGGCGCACTTTACTCTTAGCGCCGGATGTGACCGGAACGGTAGTGCATATTCAACAAGGCATTGCTGTCACACGAGATGGAATTTCATCCCCTGATGGCACGGCGCCGGTTAATGACGGCATTTTAAAAAGCGACGACGGGCAAGTGCTGGATTGGCTGCTGGATCGTGATGAGGTGCCTGGAGTGCCCGGTCTGCACTTGTTCTTGCAGCCCATTGCCGATCAGTGGCAAGGCCTTTTATTACGCGCGCTATTTTATTTAGCCGAGCAACAAAATGCTGCCCTATCCCTACTCTGGTATTACCCTGATAACTTACCGGCGTTAGGCCACCTTTCGCTTGATAGTGATGGTAACGATCCTGAACAAGCTTATCGGCTGTTGGAAGTTTTAGAGCAGGCTGAAATTGTCACGACGTGGTGCATTATCTGTCCGGGATATGAACGAGAAGTCATCGAGGCTATCAAACAAGGCGGTCATGAATTAGCCATGCACTTCGACGCGCTCAGTGAAGATTGCTTGTGGAATGAAGAGCAGTTTGATCATCAATGGCGACAACTCTGCCAACTATTTGGCACTATGCCGGTCACCAATAAAAATCATTATCTGCGCTGGGAAGGAGATACGGAATTTTTCAAATGGTGTTTACGACGCGGTTTGATGATGGATCAATCTAAAGGCGCTTCTAAAACCGGAGAAGCCGGTTTCAACTTCGGCACCTGCCATCCTTACCGGCCTGTCACACCCGATGATACGGTCTTGCCTGTTTATGAATTAACTACACCTACACAAGACTTGTTGGTTTTTGCTCCCGCTGAAATTGCGCCGCTGTTGTTGGAAACAGTGTTGAAGCAACATGGTATTTTGCATTTGTTATTTCATCCGGCGCACATAGAAAAAGAGGACGTTGCCAGGGTGTTATTAAACGCAGTGCATCAGGGTAAAGCACGAGGTTTGTCATGGTGGACGGCACAAGACATTACGCAGTGGGAAACAGCACGGCGTAGTGCAACATGGAGTGTTTCTCCAGATGGAATTATGCTGACTGCTTCAACGGAGGCATCTCTATCTTGCGCGACTCTATTAGTGTTAGCACCAAAAGCAAGCGAATTAAAAATCAATGGAGAAGTTGTAGAAACTTCCTGCGTGAAGCGCTGGGGCTTTTCTTTTTACAGCATAGTTTGTGATGTTAATGGCGGAGAAAGTTTGCAAATTGAGGTTAGTCCATGAGACAGTTGGAAAAGCCAACGCCTGAACACGAATTGCCGGCTATTGCCGGTGGGCTAAAGGCCAAACAAACACCTTATGGCACCGCGTCACGCTATGGCGACGAAGAATTAAACGAACTGCGTGAGGCGTTAGCGCAGAACACTCTTTTTTATGCACACGGTCGCAAGGTGGCCCAGTTAGAAGAAGAGTTTGCGGCCTGGCATGGCGCGTCTTTCGCCATAGCGTGCAGTAGCGGCACGGCAGCTTTACATGCGGCTTGCATCGCACTGGGCATTTCGCCCGGCGATGAAGTTATTGTTTCACCGATTACCGACATGGGAAGTATCGTCCCGATACTTTATCAGGGCGCGATTCCCATTTTTGCTGATGTCCATCCACAGAGTTATACGCTTGACATAGCGGCTGTAGCCGAGCGCATCACAGAGCGAACACGGGCCATCATCGCTGTTCACCTGTGGGGTAACGCGTGCGATCTTTCTGCCTTGCGCGCCTTGTGCGATGAGCGTGGAATATGGCTCATAGAGGATTGCGCCCAGGCTTTTGGCTGCACTTACCAGGAAAAGTCAATCGGCACTTTTGGCCAGCTTGGTTGCTTTAGTTTTAATGAGTTCAAGCACATCTCCTGCGGCGATGGCGGCATGATAATAACTGATGATGCAGCCTTAGCGCATCGCCTGCGCCTCGCTACTGATAAATGTTACGACCGCGATGCAAACGCTCTTACACGCCAGCCGACTTTCTTAGCGAACAACTATCGCATGACCGAATTGCAGGCCGCCGTAGCGCGGGCGCAACTTCGCAAACTCGGTGACATCGTGAAGCGCCGACGGCAGTGGTGTGAAGATTTAACATCTCGTCTCACCGGCATACCTGGGATTACTTTACCCTGCCCAACGCCTGATTGTAATCCATCGTGGTGGTTTTACTTGCTGCGGGTGAGGCCGGATGAGTTGCACGCCGATGCCGATACTTTTGTGGCCGCTTTGCAAGCCGAAGGCATCCGATGCAGCGCGCATTATATCGGGCAGCCGATTTATCGCTATCCACTTTTTACCCATCATAGCGCATTCGAGCGAGGCCATCATCCCTATCAGCAACACGACTATACACACGAATCGTGCCCTAACGCAGAAGCTATTTTAGAAACCGGAGTCATGCTGCCGGTCAACGAAGCCTTTACCACAGTGGACGCTGAAGAAGTTGCTTCCGGTATTTGCCGCGTGGCACGCTGGTTTGCTTATACAGATAAAAATCACCGCCATGAAGCTAACCAATCACGGGGTAAACTGCTCTGATAAAGACTATTCAGGATTTGGTAAATCGCTTTGTCCCTGCCTTCTTCGCCTCCGCTTTTCCAACTTGTGCTGCGTGCTGAAACTGCCGACATTGACATGATGGGTCATGTCAGTAACATCGTTTATCTGCGTTGGGTGCAGGATGTGGCCGTTGCTCATTGGCAAACGCTCGCCTCGGAGCAAGACCAAAAGGACACTTTCTGGGTCGTGATGCGGCATGAGATTGATTATAAGATGCCTGCATTACTCGGAGATGAGGTTTTGGTTCAGACCTGGATTGGCACCGCAACAGGTCTTACTTTTGAGCGCCATACTAAAATAGTGCGCGCCGCGGATCAACAGCTTCTCGCGCAAGCCCGCACGCTTTGGTGTCCTATTAGCAGCAAAACAGGACGACCCCAGCGCATCAATACAAAACTGCGTGCTCAGTTTTCGAGTGAGTCTTAATAAAGAGTGCCTCTTAGGGAAACGGCAACTGTCAAAAGAGCATTCCACCATGTTTAAACTCAGCCATCTTTTCGTTATTTGGCTTTTCTTGTTTGTATCTTCTTGCACCACACCCGGCGTCCTTCCCGATGCGGAAAAATTACAGTCGCCATTGCCTTCACAAGTCCCTTCACAAGCTAAGCCTCAAGTTAATCTGGGGGCGCCAGGACAAGATGATGCTTGGGTTACTAATATGCGGCAGGTGCATAAGCGTTTTAAAGGACAAAAGGGCACTTTTGCTCACTTTGGTGATTCAATTACAGTCACCTTAGCTTTCTGGACTCCGCTACTTTATGAACGCAAAAACTCCTCTGAGGAAATGCAGCACGCTTTTAAAACTGTGAAAGCATATATGCGCCCCGAATGTTGGCGCGATTGGAAAGGCGCTGACTATGGCAGTGAGGGCGGCCAAACTATTCGTTGGGCGCACGATAACGTAGATACCTGGCTCCGAAAACTAAACCCGGAAGTTGCTCTGATCATGTTCGGCACCAATGATCTTCACGCTTTAGAAGTTGACGAGTATGCAAGCAAGATGCGCCAAGTCATTCGCAAATGTTTAGATAACGGCACCATCGTTATCTTGAGCACCATTCCACCACGGCATGGCTACGATGAGAAAGCTGCGCAGTTTGTGACGGTTTTGCGAGATATAGCCCGCAAAATGAAGGTGCCCTTGATTGACTATTACGCAGCCATTTTGCAAAGGCGCTCAGATGATTGGAATGGCGCGCTTGATAAATTCAAAGCCTACGAAGGATACGATGTCCCTACATTGATTGCGCGTGATGGTGTGCATCCCAGCCTGCCAAAACAGTATGAAAACGATTATTCACCCGAAGCACTCAGCAACAGCGGTTATTCTCTTCGCAATTATCTTGTTCTCACCAAATACGCCGAAGTTGTGAAGATACTCAATAGTGCTGTGCCAGCTAATCCGCAGGCAGCCGCACCGGTTCAAGAGAAAGTTATTTCTTCAAACGCCACTTCTCAAGTCAACTCTCGTAGCAATTCACCTATTCCCGCTAAGCCCTGGTTTCCCGTGGCTCCTCCACTACCGAAACCCGCAGGCCAGGTTATCAAAGTTGCTAATA
Organism: Abditibacteriaceae bacterium; assembly: GCA_036399215.1. Lineage (GTDB taxonomy): Bacteria > Armatimonadota > Abditibacteriia > Abditibacteriales > Abditibacteriaceae > DASWNL01. The sequence goes on along the minus strand of DASWNL010000611.1, from coordinate 8,436 downwards.
CTGATGAGCTATTCAAAGCCGTTGCACAGGTTAAGCCTGGGGGCACAATTTTAATCGCGGATGGTTTCTACAGGCTCTCCCAACTGCTCCTGATTAAGACTGACAATGTAACATTGCGAGGGGCTTCTGGCCTGCGCGATAAGGTCATATTAGATGGTGGGGGCACCTTAGGAGAACTGCTGGGTGTAAGCCGTTGTTCCGGTGTCACCATTGCTGATTTAACAGTGCAAAATGTGCGTTGGAACGGCATTAAAATCAACTCCGATACGAATGTGCAAAAGGTAACCATCTATAACTGCGTGTTGCACAATATCTGGCAGCGCGGCGTTAAAGGCGTGAAGGTGCCCGAACAAAACCGTGAGCGAACTCGGCCCACTGATTGCCGCATTCAATACTGCTTGTTTTACAACGACCGGCCCAAGCAGTTCTCCGATGACCCGGCAGATACGCCGCAAAACTTCAACGGCGATTATATTGGTGGCATTGATACGATGTATGCCAAAAACTGGACTATCAGCGACAATGTATTCATCGGCATTCAAGGCCGCACCAGGGAAGCGCGTGGGGCGATTTTCATGTGGCATCACGCGGAAGATTGTATCATCGAGCGCAATATCATCATTGATTGTGATTCGGGCATCTGCCTGGGCAATTCGAGCCGGGCTGAGAGCACAATCCACTGCACAAATTTCATCGTGCGTAATAACTTCGTGACGCGCGCCCCTGAAAATGGCATCTTGGCCGATTACACCCGTAACTGCAAAATAATCAACAACACCATTTGTGATCCGATGAATCGTCTGGGCCGCTTAATCCGGCTGGTGCATGATAACGATGGTTTATTGGTGGCGAATAATCTGCTTTGTGGGTCACCTGTTCGTAATGAATCGCAAAGCAAAATTACATTCAGCCATAACCTCGAAAAAGACATTTCTGGTTTTATCTTAGCGCCCCTCGAAGGCAATCTGCGTTTAACGGGTGAGGCTGTTGAAGCGATTGATAAAGCTACGGTGTTGGCTGAAGTGACCCAGGATATTGACCGTCGGGCACGAGGCACAACGCCGGATATTGGCGCTCATGAATTCAATCGCTGAGTTAAGGTTCAACTGTAAAAATTGAGAATCCGCTTTCACTTTGTTCGCGCTGGCTAAACGCAGGGGAAGACTATGGCTAACAATAATATTTCTGGGTGTAGAAGGCAGTGGTTAGGTGCTGTTGCTCTGAGTTTTATCATTCTGGTGGCGGCTTTATTGACGCCAGCATTTAGGGTCAATGCAGCGGATGAAACGCGGCCTAACATGGTATTCATCATTTCAGATGACCATCGCTGGGATGCATTAGGTGCGGCAGGAAACCCTAAAATCCATACGCCGGTTCTCGACCAGATGGCAAAAGATGGTGCCTATTTCCGACAGGCGACGATTCACGTGCCTCAATGCACACCATCACGCGCATCGTTGCTAACCGGATTACCGCCTCATCAACATGGTTATTTTTCTAACCAATACCAACGTGCCGATGTAGAGACCAGCGAGCGATTCAGTGGCGCGCTATTGCCGGAAATCTTGCGTGAATCCGGCTATCGCACCATATTAGTTGGTAAGTGGCATCTACCACAGCAACCGTGGAGTTGTGGCTTTACGGATGTGCGCGTTTGGATGACAGGTGGTTCCGGCCCTTACCTCAATGCCAGGCTGGCCGAAGGCAAATCGCGCCAAACCAAAGTGTTTAAAGGTTTTACTAACGAGGTTTTCGCTAATGATGCGATTGAGTTTCTAAAGAGCGAAGCCGCGCAGGAGAAACCATTCTTTCTATGGCTGGCAGCCACAGCACCACACACGCCTTTGAAGCCTACCCCAACCCATATTGAAACGCTGTATCAGGGTAAGGAACGCTCTGATCTTCTGCCGCCGGGCTTTCCGGGAAATATAGGCGCCGGTGATTTCAAGCATTATTATCAAGCAGTAAGTCATCTCGATGAGCAGGTTGGGCGCGTTCTGAAAACTTTAAAAGAGAGTCGCTTAGATACCAATACCATCGTCGTTTTTCTGGGTGATAATGGCTTTATGATGGGTAGTCGCGGCATCGGCGAACGAGGTGGCGGCGGCAAAGTTGTGCCTTACGAAGAATCGGTGCGTGTGCCTCTGATTGTGCGTGCTCCAACCAATTTTAAAATCGCCGCGCTTCGAGGCTCCAGTAATGCACCTGTATCCAGCCTCGATTTGCCATCAACGTTTCTTCAATTGGCCGGTGTGACACCACCCACTACATGGTCGGGGCGCGACTTGCGAGCGCTGCTACGCGGCGAAAAGAATCATGGCATCACCGAAGCCTTCTGCGAGTTCGCCGACAACCAGAGCGAACGCTTCGGCGAACTGGCCTATCGCTTAGTGCGCACGCCAACGCATAAGCTAATCGTGTGGGAGAAGACCAATAAACCCCATGAACTTTACGACCTGGCGGCTGACCCGCGCGAGACACGCAACCTCATCAACGACCCGGCACAGCAACCGATGATTCGCAAAATGATGGACAATCTAAGAGTGTGGATGAAAAAGACAAATGATCCCTTTCTGCACAGATTGCAGCATCCGCCTGCCTGATTAGTGCCGATATGCCCGCCGAAGCCACCGCCGAAAACGCCGTAGTTCCGGCAAACTTAAGTCCTGTAACAATAGCCTGTAGCCTCCGTGGAGTCCTTAATGAAAGATAGGCGCCGAAAAATTGGATTATTCCTTACCTGCGCAGTGTGCATGCTTCTCGCCGCGAGCGCCTGGGCGAAGTCGAGTGCTAAGAAGCCGGCGATAGAGGAAGTCAAAAGCGCGCCTTCTAAGGCTTATCTGGCACTTGAGCCGTTACTGCACAAGAGTCAGGGCAAACTCACGCCCGAACTACGCCAGGCGTATCTGCGCTGGGCTGAGGCGGAAGTGCTGCGTGAATTAGCCGCCGCTAACAAAGGCGTGGCCGGTGATTGTCTCGCCGAAGTCGAAGCTGATCCTGATTTACGCGATTCTATCTATGGCGCCGTTTATCCGCCCGACCCGAACATTCTCTATCACTATAATCAGTTGCGCACGGAGTTAGGCCCAGATTTCACCAGGCGCTGGCGTTCTTTAGTGGTTGGTGTCGCCATTTCCTGTAGAAAAACCGGTCTGGATGCCGTGCCGGGAATTGTGGTTTATCAAACCAAGAATCCGGTGAACCCCGCTACAGGGATTTCCATTGTCAAAGAAAGTGGTGAGGACAAATGGATTGATCCTAACACGGGTTTGGACGCGGCGGACACAACCGAGCCGGACGCTGATGGCGATGACGAAAACAAAGAAGAGACAAACGCTACTGCCGCCTGGCCATACAATGATGCTCTTTCCAAAGCCACTGCCGAGTTCCTGAAGGAAAAGGGCTTCACCGCGTTAAGCGTGCGGAAAGACGTGGAGCAACGCCGACAACTCGGAGAATACCTGACGGAGCGAGGCGTCGATGCCAAAAAAGTCGCTCAATTTAAAAAAGGCACCGGCTTCTATGCTCCGCTGCGCGGTGCCATGATTTTGCTGGGGCAGCGCCCGGCGGAGCGTGATAAGAAGCCGAGCGCAGCAGAGTGGTTGCGCTACCTTACCCAGCTTTACCGCACTCCGATAGCGAATACGCCACAAACGAAAAAGGGGCCGATGCCGTGGCCGCTTTTTCCGATGGATAAGGCACCCTGGCCACTTACGATGCCGTTCGGACGCACCATTCCTATTCGCGAAGCACGCTATATCTTAGAAAAGTTTCAAGGCCAGCATGGAGGCAAACCCTATCATCTCTATGGCCCCTACAACACCGGAGCCTATCGGATACCCCTCGAACTTGAACCTTCGCCCTGGCATTGGCGCGCCTGGCCTTCCATGATTAAGCATGGCGGCGTTTGCACCATTATGTGCAAGATTGGGTGTTCCACGCATCTGGCTCTGGGTGAGCCTGCGATGCTGGCCGGGCAACCGGGCCATGCCAATCTGGCAACCTACGATTATGTGGACGGCACCTGGGTCGCGCGCATCGAACAAAGCGTAAGCGCCGGCCCGTCTGGCACGCATGTGGATTGGCCGTTTTTGGAAATTGTCTCGCCGCGTCAAGGCATCGGCGGGCGTTTGCGCGAGCGCGCCTACTTTGAATATCCGTTGGGCACGGCGCTGGCGATGAATGTTGGCTTGCGCAGCTATATGGACACCCGCATTGCTATTCATCTGCTGCGCGCTTTGCCGGCAACCGAGCGACGCACGTTAGGTATTTCTCTTCTCACGCAAGCCATCCAAACCAATCCGTTCAACCCGGAGCCGTGGCACAATTTGGCGGCGCTGACCAAAAGCGCTGAAGAGGGCATGGAACTGGTGGCGTTTTCTCAAACCAGGTGGGGCGACGCCGATAACGACTCCAACGGCGAAGACCGCGACGTTAACCAATCGCTGGAAGCTTTCATTGAAGAGGATCGTGGCAAATCGGTTACAAAGTTGAAAGCGCTTTACTGGCAGATTATGACGGAAATTGTGACGCGCGATGCTATTCTGCGCCATCCGGTGCCGGAATCCGATTCAAAGGCACAAAGCGTTTTTGCCTATCTGAAATCGGGCATTCCCAATATGACACCGGCCAAGTTGATGCCTTATTACGTTCGCTGCGAGGGCAAAGATTGGGTCAAAAAATCTCTATCCGACCTGATAAGAGTTCATCTTGCGACGAAGAAGGGCAAGGAAAACAAAAAAGCAGCGCCCCAATTCGCAGATGCTCTTAAAGCGTTCCTGCCCTATCTCGCGACGGAAGAAAAAAGCAGCACTCTCGCTTCTTTGATTGCGCTGTTTCCTTCAAAAACACCGGCAAATGATGTTTTTCTTGCAACATTACAGAAGGCCGCGACTCCACCGAAAAAAGCCAAGAAATAAGATTAAGAGCGTGTTATCGCCTTTCACAGCAAAGCGTGGTATGTTTTGCCGTCATTGGCCTGGGATGGGGCCTGAAAAAAGCGGGGTTTGCAACGGCCAAAGCCGGAAGCCTGCCTTATGTATTTGAGGATGAGCCATGTGAAAATTGAATATGTAAGTGCCTAACACGCTCTTCAAGTCGAATAAACGTTACTTAAAAGTTATGATCGAAGAATCAGACAATCCACAGGCGCCAAGAATATCACGTCGCCGTTTCGTGCAGCAAATAGGCGCTGCGGTAGTGGTTTCAACTGTTGCGAGCCGGGCTAAAGCCGCGGCCCGTTTCAACGTGCTGGAAACGCGAGTCATCAGCCATGAACCGCAGTATTATCACGGTTGGCCAACCCTCACCCGGCGTAAGAGCGGTGAATTAATCGTCGTCTATTCCGGCGGGCGTGAAGCACACGTTTGCCCTTTTGGTCGCGTGGAGATGATGCTCTCGCGAGATGACGGCGCAACATGGGATTGGCCGCGCGCACTGCTCGATGGGCCACTTGATGACCGCGATGCCGGTGTAATAGAAACTGCGCGTGGCACCCTGCTGGTTTCTACCTTCACTTCGCTGGCCTATGAACCGCTACTTGCAGATGCCGTAAAAAAGCAAGCAGCGGGAGGCGCCACGTGGCCTGCCGAGCGATTACAACGTTGGCAACTCGTTCACGGTCGTTTGACAGCGGAGCAACGCAAAGCGGAACTGGGCCAGTGGATGCTGCGCTCTATTAATGGTGGTATTACCTGGTCGGCGCGCTATAGCAGCATCGTAAACAGTCCTCACGGCCCAACCCAACTATACGATGGCCGTCTGCTTTATGCAGGGAAAGAACTGTGGACTGGCGAGGGCCGAATCGGCGTTTGTGAATCACGCGACGATGGGCAAAGTTGGCAATGGCTTGCCACCATAACGCCACGTATCGGTGATGTGTTTGCCAAATATCACGAATTACACGCTGTTGAGTGCAGCGATGGTCGCCTAATTGCCCACATTCGCAATGAGAACAAGGCTAATTTCGGCGAAACATTGCAAAGTGAGTCCAAAGATGGAGGGCGCACCTGGTCGGTGCCTCACTCGATTGGCGTTTGGGGCTTGCCTTCGTTTTTGTTGCGTTTGCGGGACGGGCGATTGTTAATGAGCTATGGACATCGCCGTGCGCCACTTGGCATTCAGGCACGTCTTAGCGAAGATCATGGGAATAGTTGGTCTGAGCCAATGCTAATCTCTAACGATGGCACTTCTGGCGATCTGGGTTATCCCAGCACAGCACAACTTGCAGACGGTTCACTGCTTACAGTTTGGTATGAGCAAAGGCGTGATTCACCGCGCGCAGTCCTGCGCCAGGCGCGTTGGACGCTCGAAAGGTGAGTTCAGCGACTTGTTGAAGCCTTTGTGGCTATAAAATCATGAAGAAAATATTTCGTCTTACATCGGCCTTCGCCCTCATGTTGTTCCTGTCTTTGTTCGTTTATGATGCACCCCTGGCATGGGGGGCAGCCGAGACGCAAAAACTACCCGAAGCCGAGGATGCCGTGACACGTAAAACCGCCTTTGAAAGCAGAAACACACCTGCCAATCTGGATAACCTGGGACGTGACTTCTTATCACGCACTTATATTGGAAGCTGGCATCCCCATGAATTTAACCGGCCCGGCGGCTGGGAAGCGTTGAAAGAAGTGCGGGCGCGCATGGATCGCAAAGAGTTTGCGAGTGCCCTCGAAGGCTTCAAGAACTATACGCTGGAAAAGATTCGCAACATTGATAGCTCTGGCCTGCCCAGAGGCCGCTTTGACCCTTTTTCCAGCGGCATTAATGGCGTGCAATGGATTCGTCCCCTGCTTAACGCCAATCAAAAAGACGACATCATCAAGCAGGCGCAGGAGATGATGACCGGCATTATCACAGTCAATGGCAAGCGCCTCGATATTGGGCCACCGGGAACCGTGAACTGGAGGGCCGCTACCGCAGGGGCCAATCGAGGCTCGTCTGGCTGGCCGTGGGATTTTGAGGCGTTTTATCCGCTTTTAGCGGCCTATATTTTTACCGGCGAACAGCGTTACATGGATAGTTGGGCTGCATATGTTGATGACTGGGCGATGAACCAACACGAGGGCATCGGCGCCACCAACATTGCCGATGTGCCCGACCAGTGGGCCAACGGCGTGGAAACGATGTTGACCCTGCTGCGCTACTTCGGCGGCGTTGTCGGCGTGCCGGGCGGCACATCCAGCGTGCCGCCAGGAACTTTCGCGCGCGTTTTTTCGCGGCTCATTGATGACTTTATTCCCATCAGCATCCTCTATCACCGCTCTAATCCGCAAAACTGGAACGATGCCAGCCTGACCGCCTTGCCGGATATAGGCTACTTTTTGGATGACTATCCGATTGGACGCCAGCTTTTGCAAGAATCGCGGCGGCGCCTGGATTTGTTGATCTCCACGCATCACCTGCCCGATGGCACCGAGATGGACACTACCGTCGGCTACTCCAACTTGTTTATCATCGGCCCCGCTACTTTTCTGGAAAGAATCAATACCCGCCAACTGCGCGTTCCCGATTGGATGCTCACCAAATGGGAAAAAGAAGAGTGGCGTAATGACCCCAATCTGGGTCACTGGGAACAGACCATCCATGCCGAAATGCTGAAGAGGGCGCGTTCTCTAACCGGGCACACTTTAGCCAGTGGAGAATGGCCGATTGGCGGCACACGCAACGCGCGGCGCAACGATTCGCAAAACCTTTACAACACGCTCCGTTATTTTCTGCCGGATGCTTTTCAGAACCCCGACATCGCCAACATCATGGCAATCAGCACCGGGCGCCGCCCGGATGGTGTTCCGTCTTTTACTTCCGAGCGTTTTCCTTATGGCGGGCACGCTTACATTCGCGCCGGATGGGATCCCAAAGACCCTTACCTCTACATGTATGCGGCGCCTTATCCACTAAGCGGCTCGCTCAGTGTGCGCAATAACAACGCAATTGGGCTTTCCGCTTATGGCTACGACTTGATTGAAACCGGCGAGAACGGCGTTTATGACCAGCCGCATTCACCAATTAAAGTGGATGGACAGGAGCAGTATTTTCAATTCGGTATTCCAACATGGGGACATCGCGGCCCGATGCTCACCACCAGCGCTTACACCTCGCCTCCCGATTGGCGCTGGCACGCTTCATCGAATTTCGATCTTGTGGAAGGCATTTATGCGGGCAACTTTGGCAAGCAGAAGAAGTTGGATGATGTGCGCCATCAGCGCATGGTGCAATACGTGCGTGGCGCCGGATTGTGGGTCGTCACCGACCGTCTGAGCAGCCCCCAATCACACAACTACACTCTCGATTGGCGCTTTGGTATTAAACCGGGGCATGAGACGGATTTCACAGCAGAGCAAATCAAAGTCGACAAAGATGCCATCAAAACGGCGCGTCCCGGTGGCGCCAATGTGTCGCTTTATCATTTTCCATCCACGCCCATTGCCTTCACGACGG
>DASWNL010000610.1:0-4409 GCA_036399215.1 Abditibacteriaceae bacterium | reverse complement strand
ATGGTGGAGCGCGTGTCCCCGCGCGGTCTGTATTTGCGCGACAGCACAGGCCGTTTTCATCATATTGCCAACCGCGAAGTGCGCCATGTCGTCGTCCATCGTCGTCGAGAAGAAGCGCAACGCGAAGAGTAAATCCGCTTTGTTTAAACGGGAAGACGGAAAGGGCGGGAAGACGGGAAGAAATTTGAAAGGGTGAGTTGCAGAAGTGAATGAGGGAATTGTAATTTGCAATTCATCCATTCTCTATTTTTCTCTCATCTTTTCCCGCCTTCTCGCCCTTCCCGTCTTCCCGCTTAAAACGACAAGACCAAGTAAGAATTAAATGTTGCACGAGATTCTGGAAAAACTGCGTTTGCCCCTTATCGGCGAAGCTAAAAGTGGCTTCGCCAACGTCGGTTTTATTGGTGGATTAGACGCCCATATTTTGTCGCAAACGCGCCGCGCCCTCGATTTCATGCAACTGGGCGAAGTGCCGCGTGCCCACGAATTTTCGCTGCAACGCTTGCACGATATGTGGATGCGCTACGCCGAAGCCGATACGCAAAGCCGCGCCAAGATTGTTGAAGATTCGCAGAAGATTTTGGCAGTAATAAGTGCAGAAGCCCCCACCCAGCCTCCCCCGGAGGGGGAGGAGCTATGCCCTACCAGTTCAGATGTTTCTGAGATTCCACTGAGTAACCCCTCCCCCTCCAGGGGAGGCTGGGTGGGGGCTAACGTGGGGACTAACGTGGGGGCTATCGAAACCAAAGCCCAAACCATAAAACCCAAAACCCAAATCGCCTTTCGCCCTGACCTATCTACAGAACTCACTTACCTCAAAGGTATCGGCCCTAAGCGCGCTGAACTGTTGCAAAAGCTCGGACTCAAAACCGTTTACGACTTGCTGTATTATTTTCCGGCCCGTTACGAAGATCGGCGTGTGGTGAAACCGCTGGAAAGCGTTGAAATCGGCGCCAAAGAAGCGGTTATGGTGACGGTTTTATATCCGCCTTCGACGCGCGTGATGGGTGGGCGCATGAGCGGGCGTAAGGTTACCAAAGTGCGCGTCGGCGATGATTCAGGGCGCGCCGATTTGCAGTGGTGGAATCAGCCTTACCGCGAAAAGCAGTTCCAACCGGGAATGCAACTTTTCGTTTACGGCAAAATCGGCGAGTTCAACGGGCTGATTCAAATGGATTCGCCCGAATTTGAAATCTTAGGCGAAAACGACCAGTTGCAAGTGGGCCGCATCGTGCCGGTTTATCCCATGACTGAAGGCTTGCATCAAGGCCCCATTCGCCGCGCCATTTACGGCGCGCTTGAAATGTGCGGCGGCAACCTTGAAGAGATGCTACCCCATTGGATTTTGCAGCAAAATGGTTTTCCTTCGTTGGAAAACGCCCTGCGCCAGATTCACTTTCCCGATAGTTGGGAAGCGCAAAAAGCCGCCCGCGAACGCTTGGTATTTGAAGAACTATTTCTTTTACAAGTGGCTTTAGCGCAAAAGAAAATCGCCGCACATACTGAAGAAATCGGCCTACGCCATGAAGTGGACGACGAAAAAATCAAAGCCTTCGTGCGCGCCCTGCCCTTTAAATTAACCGGCGCTCAAAAGCGCGTCATGAACGAAATCCGCAAGGATTTAAAATCGCCGCGCCCCATGAATCGTTTGTTGCATGGCGATGTGGGAAGCGGCAAAACCATCGTCGCGGCTTATGCTTTATGGACGGCGCACATGACCGGCCATCAAGGCGCGCTACTCGCGCCGACAGAAATCTTAGCCGAGCAGCATTTTTCAACGCTTACTCGTTTATTTAAACCGATGGGCATTGAAGTGGCTTTGCTCGAAGGCTCCATTAAATCGAAGAACAAGCGGCGCATTCAGGCCGATTTAAGTGAAGGGCGCGTTTCGATTATCGTCGGCACGCACGCGCTGATTCAAGAAGGCATCGAGTTCAATAAGTTGGGCATTTGCGTGATTGACGAACAGCATCGCTTTGGCGTGATGCAGCGCGCCGCTTTGCAGCACAAGGGCATCGAAGGTTTGCGCCCTGATGTTTTAGTGATGACGGCCACGCCCATTCCGCGCACTATGGCGCTGACGATTTACGGCGATTTAGATGTTTCGGTTTTGGACGAACTACCGCCGGGACGCCAGCCGATAAAAACCGTCAAAATCAAGCCCAACCAACGCGACCGCGCTTATAAGTTCGTCTTAGATGAAATCAAAGGCGGGCGCCAGGCTTATGTAGTCTGCCCGCTTGTTGAGGAAAGCGAAAAGTTGGCGCATTTGCAGGCTGCCACAGCCCTTGCCGAACGCTTGCGCCACGAAGAGCTTAAAGACCTGCGCGTGGGCCTTGTGCATGGCCAGATGAACGTCATCGAGCGCGATGAACAGATGGAACTGTTTCGCGCCGGAATGCATGATGTTCTGGTTTCCACAACGGTTATCGAAGTCGGCGTGGACGTGCCCAATTCAACGGTGATGCTTATCGAAGATGCCGAGCGTTTTGGCCTTTCGCAGTTGCACCAGTTGCGAGGCCGTGTCGGGCGCGGCGTGCATAAGTCGTATTGCGTTTTACTGGGCGACCCGCGCACCGATGAAGGCAAAGCGCGCCTTGGCGTAATGACCAAAACGCAAAACGGCTTTGAAATCGCCGAACATGATTTACAACTACGCGGGCCGGGCGAGTTCTACGGCACGCGCCAAAGCGGCCTGCCCGATTTTCGCCTGGCCAACATCATCTCCGATGTTGAAATCATCCAGCAAGCCAGAGAAGCCGCCTTCGCTTTAGTGCAGGCCAACCCACATTTGCAAGGTGAAGAGCACGACGCCCTTAAACGCGCCCTGCGCCGTTTCTGGGGCGAAAAGTTGAGCTTGATTCAGGTGAGTTGATGATTAGTGAGGTCATACTTTAATGACCTAAATGAAGCCTATGACTTTCGCGGGTTTGCCGTGAAAATGGAATTTTCTTAGCTGTGCAAGATGAATGGATGAACTGGTTCAACAATTAATGTAAACGTAAGGCGTTTGCCAGTTGGAGCCAAAATAATTTGTCACAGACTTGAGCAGGTATTTTTGACGAATCGTTTCTTCAGCAACATCACCTACGAACTCCCAACGGTCTTTATTAAGTCGCCGGCTAATGTTTCGTGTTTCGTAAGATGTAGAACAAGCGCGATGCCACGAATCTACGCGGTAAACTTCCCGCACAATGCCGCGATAAATCGCTAAAGCATAACGAACTTTGTGGCGACGCTCTCCAATTCGCCAGACGCCGCGTGTAATTTCGTATAACTCTAAGGCGCTCATGCCTGGGCGAAACAATTGATTGACACGGATCAAAAGCGCATCTTCCTCAATCCTTGCTTCGCCCCGCGCGTAATAAGCCTCGATTTCTTCGACGCTTCGGCGTCCAAAATCCGAACTGCCCCAACCTCGCACCTGATTTGTTAGTGAACCAATTCCCAACAAATCAATAGCAGCCGCTTCAATCCTTAGAGCAGTTTCCTCGTCGGGCAAGCCGTGAACTAATAGTTCAATTTTTGGCTCTTTTCCCCTTTCGCGGATTTGCTCGATACGTTGCACTTTAGCAGTTTCAGATTGTTCTTCTAAATGTTCAAACACTCTATTTCCTTGCCCTTTACCAATATAAAAAGGAGTATCGGTAAAAGGGTCGAAGTAAAGATAAACGTAAAACCCCAACTGCTCGGCAACACCAGAGGAGAACAAATGAATCATACCCTTCCATTCTAAATGAAAACTACGGATGCAGGTGAATTAAACCAGTGAAAAAGAAGCTACTCACTCTTGCCTTATTAGCCGTTATAGGCTTTCTTCTCTGGCAAGATGCGGTTATGGCTTTGCTTTCTATCGGCGCGACGTTGATTTTGATTTTGCCGTTTTTACGTTGGTATGAACCGCGCTTGATTTATTATCCGCATTTCCCCTCGCGCCAGCACGAACAGACGCCGAATGCTTTAGGTTTTGCCTTTGAAGAGGTTCATCTGACAACACAAGACGGCACTAAAGTTCATAGCTGGTTCGTGCCGGTTTCCAATTCCAACGCGCCGACGGTTTTGTTTCTACACGGCAACGCGGGCAATATTTCGCACCGCGTGGAGCGGTTGGAGATTTTTCGTCAGTTGGGCGTGCATTTGTTACTGCTTGATTATCGTGGTTATGGCCAAAGCGAGGGCTTTCCTAATGAAACCGGCACTTATCAGGATGCTTTAGCGGCTTATGAATGGTTAATTCAAAGAGGCGTCGCGCCTCAGCAAATTGTCATTTATGGCGAATCGCTGGGCACGGCTATCGCGGTGGATTTAGCGGCTGGGCAGCCTTGTGGAGGTGTGGTTTTGGAGGCGCCATTTACTTCGATTAGTGACATGGCGCAAAAGATGTTTCCGGTTTTGCCGATTCGCCGTTT
>DASWNL010000609.1:0-5763 GCA_036399215.1 Abditibacteriaceae bacterium | reverse complement strand
CAAAAACGAATGGGTTCACGCTACCAACTGGGATTGCGTCGTTTTCGATGAGTATCACTACGGCGCGTGGCGCGACAGCGCAAAAGAATTGTTCGAGGCCGAAGACAAAAGCGCGGCACAAGCCGAAATGGGCGAAGGATTAGAAATCTTCGATGAAGAAATCATGCCCATCACAACAAATCATTATCTTTATCTTTCAGGCACGCCATTTCGCGCCATCGCTTCGGGCGAATTCATCGAGGAACAAATTTTCAACTGGACATATTCCGACGAGCAGCGCGCCAAAGCGAATTGGAATGGCGACCCCAATTTTAATCCGTATGCTTCTTTGCCGCGTATGGTTCTTCTCACCTATCAGTTGCCGGACGCGATTCGAGAAATTGCCATGCAGGGCGAGTTCAACGAGTTCGATTTGAACGTGTTTTTCGGCGCTACAGGCGAAGGCGATGAGGCAAAGTTTCAATACGAAAGCGAAGTGCAAAAATGGCTTGACCTCATTCGCGGCGGCTTCATGGCAACGACGGTGGATGATTTGAAGCTGGGCGCAAAAAAACCGCCAATGCCCTTTTCCGATGCGCGTTTGCTGCAAGTGCTGACACATACCTTTTGGTTTTTGCCTTCGGTTGCATCGTGCTGTGCGATGCGAAATTTGCTGCACCAAAAGAACAATACGTTTTATAACGATTATGAAGTGGTCGTTGCAGCGGGCAACGGAGCCGGATTGGGCGTGAAAGCGTTGCCACCGGTGCAAAACGCGATGCGTGACCCGCTCAAAACCAAAAGCATCACGCTTTCGTGCGGCAAGCTCACAACCGGCGTAACGGTCAGACCGTGGACGGGTATTTTCATGCTGCGTAACGCGAGTAGCCCGGAAACTTATTTTCAGGCGGCATTTCGCGTGCAATCGCCGTGGACGATTAAAAATCCCGACAGCCAATCGCCCAACAAAGAAGAAATCATTAAGCGCGAGTGTTATGTTTTCGATTTCGCGCCCGACCGCGCCCTGCGCCAGATCGCCGATTACAGTTGCCGCTTGAATGTTGATGAAACTAACCCGGAAAAGAAAGTCGAAGAGTTCATTAGCTTTTTGCCTGTCTTGGCTTACGATGGAAGCTCAATGAAGCAAATAGACGCGGCAGGCATTTTAGACATGGCGATGAGCGGCACGACAGCGACGCTTTTAGCGCGACGTTGGGAAAGTGCGCTTTTAGTAAATGTGGATAACGCGACTTTAGAACGTCTGATGAAAAACGCAGCCGCCATGAAAGCATTAATGAACATCGAAGGTTTCCGCAGCTTAAATCAGGACATTGAAACCATCATCAACAAATCGGAAGCGGTGAAAAAAGCCAAAAAAGAAGCCAACGATAAAGAGCTTTCCGACAAGCAAAAGAAAGAACTCTCCGAAGCCGAAAAAGAATACAAGAACAAGCGCAAGCAGATTCAGGAAAAGCTCATCAAATTCGCCACGCGCGTGCCGGTTTTCATGTATCTCACCGATTACCGCGAACACACCTTGAAAGATGTGATTACCCAACTTGAACCCGGACTTTTCAAGCGCGTGACGGGTTTAAGTGTTAAAGACTTCGAGCTACTCGTCAGTCTCAATGTCTTCAACAGCGCCTTGATGAACGACGCGGTTTACAAGTTCAAGAGATACGAGGACGTGAGTCTCAGTTACACCGGCATCAATAGGCACGAAGGTGAAGATATTGGCCTTTATGACACAGTAATTAGCACAGAAGATTTAAAAAGCGTGTTTGAGAATGTGCAGCAGTAGAACAGAGATTTTTAAAATGATGCAACTGAAAAGCTGAAATCCCTTGCAAAACGGAGATTAGCCTAAGTTGAAGCGTTTTTAAGAAAACATGGACAAGATTGCGCCACCGAAGAAGCCAAAATTAACGCGCGTGGCGAAGTTATGCGGCCTTTGAAGAAATCGAATTTGCGAGAATTGAAGGAAACTGAGCAACAATGAACCCTTTGCGTGATACTGATGTGGAAGAACAACTTTCCATCGCCTATCTTCATGCCGTGTGCGCTCACGCCAGAATGTGCAAGGGTTCAACCGGAAGGTTGGAAGACAACGCAGGAATTGATGCCACAGTAACAGTTTGGCTTCCAGAAAACGGCGACGATTGGGAAGAGTTTGATATTAAGTTTCAATTGAAAGCGACCAAACTCCCGCCAGTTGAAACTGAGACTCACTATTCTTACTCTCTCAAAAAAGCACATTACGACCAACTCCGCAAACCGCGCCTCGTATCCCAGCGCATTCTGGTGGTATTGTTTCTGCCACCAAACTTCGATCAGTGGTTGACGCACTCACACGAGCAGCTTTTGCTTCGCCGTAGCGCCTATTGGGTGTCCTTAAATGGAGCTGCACCTTCAACCAACGATACGAGTCAAACTGTTTATCTGCCAAAAAACCAGCCATTTAGTCCACAATCGCTGCGTGATTTGGCTGCCCGCATTTCGCGTAAAGACGCGCCGGTTTACGACCTGCCATGACTATCCAACCGACTTTTTCGGCTCAGGAATTAAACGCCTACCTCAAAGCGTTAGGTTGGACACAAGTGGAAGCGGCGCTCAAAGATGGGCTTTACCTGTTTAAGAACTCGGAGTTTGGTTCGCGCCAACTCATGTTCGGAATAGATAGCAGCTTCGATGACTACGAAGAGGCTCTCGAAAATACTACTCGCAAGTTGGCCCAAATATACGAGTGGACTTTCGCCGAAGCCATTCGCCGCATAGAAGAATCCAACTCCGAAGTTTTAGTTTCGAGTGTGCCGGACGAAACTCGCCATGTTTCAACGGTTTCGCTTCTTTATGCCTCACAAGTTTTGGAAGCACAAAAAGAACTGATACTTTCGGGTGCCGTCGCCATAGAAAAACGCCAAGCATACTATGCTAAAACGCTGGTTGGCGATGCGAAAAAGATGCTCGAAGCCGCACGCTTTCGCCACACCGAAGAAGGTTCTTTTATTTTCAAAACGTCCTGTCGTCTCTACGAATTCGAGAATACAGACGAAATGCCACTTTTTTCTGCTACCGACGAACCTTTGGCTGCCCCCTTCGTGCGCCGTGCAATGCTCAACATTGGAACGGGCTTAGAGGATTTGATGCACTCAATCCACGACCACAAGGAAGAAAAATTGGTGGAAAGCATCAAAGCAAATGATGCTTCGCCAGTATCAGCTAACTTCTGCGATGCGGTAGCTGAATTGCGTGACCGCGAACATCCTCATGCCGTTGAACTTTGGGTTTCATGGTCGCCGCTTTTGTCGCCGCCATCCAACGCGCCGCGTGGAGCGATCCGCATTGCTCCTAATGATTTTCCAGTCATCGAAGAAGTTGCTAAGGCGCTTCGTCCCACCAACAAACCAAAACGCGATACCTATGTTGCCACCGTTGAAAAATTAGAGGGCACGTTCAATAAGTTAGGCCAGCGCGAAGGACGAGTTCTACTCTCCCTTTTGTCGTCAAGCGGAGGAACTATTGACAGACCAACGCAAGTGCGTGTGATTTTGGACGCTCCTAAATATGAAGAAGCTTTGGAGATTCACAAAACCAACAAAGTGCTGGCTCGTGTCGAGGGCACTATCAAGCGCAGCCAACGCCAACCCTTCGAGTTCGATCTCGTCTCTTTTAAAATTATCAACCTTTAGGCTGAAACTTCGGCTGTCAAACGCCGAGACACATATTGGTTTATACACTTTATTACTCTGGTTTTTGACGCGCCCAGCGCCGCTTTTGCGCCTCTGATATTCGCCGTTTCGTTTCTTTACTTGTCGGCGTGCCTTTGGGCTTGCCGCCTTTAGCGCCGGGGCGTCCGGCATAACTGCGCGGCTCCCATGCCAGCACATCGGCACGGCACAAGCCTATACGCCGCAAAACGCGCGTGTGAGGCAAGCGCCCTTCTTTGATGGCTCCATAAATCGCCGCCGTGCTAACCCCTTTTAGTTGTGCCGCTTCTGCCGGTGTTATCAATTCATCGGACATAATTCATTTCACTTTTATCTTGATATTAACTAAGATTATAGTAAACTTAGAGTAGCTTTAGCAAGGGACGGGAAAACTATGAAAGAAGCATTGCGAGCCGTTGGTTATGGGCGTGTGTCCACCGAAGAACAGCAAAAAACGGGCACCAGTTTGCGCGATCAATTTGCCGGAAATCATCAAAAGGCAAAAGAGATAGGCGCGGCTATGGTGTCTTACTTTGAAGACAGTGATTCCGGCGCGTTTTACTTGACCCGTCAGGGACTTCAAAACGCCCTGAAAACTTTGGAAGACGGCAAGGCTAATTGCCTTATCGTCAAAGACTTGAGTCGTCTAACGCGCAATGACCGCGCCGAGCAAGCGACTATCTTAAAACGCATTAAAGACGCCAAAGCGGCGCTTGTCTTTTGGGATGTTACCTATGAAGATTCGCCGATGGGCGAATTCAGTTTGAATGTAACAGGTGACTTCGCTATTTTAGAAAAAGCCGTTATTCGTGACCGCACCATGCGGGGCCGTCGCCGCACTGCCGCCGAAGGTCGAATGCCGAATCGCTGTCATGCGCCCTATGGCTATATCATTCCGAAAAAGAATGACGTTATTCGTGGGACTTATTCTGACGAGCAATTGGGCACTTATCTATTGCATCCTGAACGGGCACCAATCGCCGAAGAAACCTTTAATCGCTATGCCAGCGGCGAATCACTTCATGGCATCTGTAAATGGCTGCAATCAAGCGGCATACCAACGACTAATGGTGGCCGCTTCTGGTATCCGACTAATATCGTGTCTATGTTGGACAATCCCGCCTATTATGGCAAAGCGGCTTTTGGACGCACCAAGATAATCACAGACGAAAGCCGTGCATTACAAGGATACAAGCGCCGCAACTACAAGGTTGCTGTCCCCGAAGAGGAATGGATATTGATTGACTGTCCGGCGATTATTTCCAAAGACCTTTGGGAGCAATGCAAGCGAAACCGTAAGGAAAACAAAGAACGCCTCTCGGCACGCCCAACCCGCAGACTAATGTTTACGGGGTTACTCCGATGCCCCAAATGCCACCGCGCAATGGCGGGACGCGAACGCAAACCGCCATATCATACTCACTACCGTTGTAAAGAATCAAATCCGGCTTCAAATAGTGCCGGAATGCAATGCTGGAAAAAGTGCCTCAATGCCTCATGGTTAGAGCCACTTTTATTAGGAGCGGTTAAGGAAGTCATTCGCCAGCCAGAGGCGGTTACAGCGGCTTATGCTGCGTATCAAGCCGCAAGGTCATCTCAATACTCAGAGGCCGAGTGTCAACGCTTCAAGGCTGAACTTTCCGATTTGACCCACGAAGAAATTGCCACCGCACAGGCACAAGTGGCAGGAATTCGTGCCGGTGCGAATCCAGCAGTTTATGAGGCTTTATTGCGGGACTTAGCGTTGAAGCGAACGGCGCTTCAAACCCGACTGGATGAATTGGCAAAAGTCAAGGATGAAGCCCACCTTAGCACCGACCATGCCGAGATTGCCCGCACTCTCATTGCGACAGTTGAGGAGGTTTTAGACAATGCCGAGGGCAACCTCGATAATTCCGAAAAACACGCGATGCTCTCAAAAGTGATTGAATCTATCTATCCCGACGAAACGGCTCAACACTTCACCATCACATTTCGAGGCTTCACCGAAGGCACCAAATTGATAGCCGAAGTCGGAAAAGACAAGCCTCTAACACTCAAAGTAGCCAAAGCGGATAAGTAAATTAAGGTTTACAAC
>DASWNL010000608.1:0-3005 GCA_036399215.1 Abditibacteriaceae bacterium | reverse complement strand
CGCTTCGGTTTCGCCCTTGCCAACACGTTCGCGTGATGCTTTGTGTGACTATGTAACGCGCATTGCCGGCGAAGGTCAATTTGACCCGGCGCACGAACATATCTATAAACGCTGCAAAGAGCGCTTTGCCGAACTCATCGGCGCGCCGGCTAAACCCACAGAAATCGCCTTCGCCGGTTCCACTTCGCACGCTCTGGGTTTGGTGGCAACCAGCCTCAATTGGCAACCCGGTGATAACTGCGTGGTGGCCGATGGCGATTTTCCCGCCAATGTCATTATCTGGAAAAATTTGCAGCACACGCACAATGTCGAAGTGCGCATGATTCCGTTTCGGCCCGCGATGGATTTAACGCTCGATGATATTGCGCCTTTGATAGATGAGCGCACTAAGATTGTCAGCTTAGCCTCGGCCAATTTCCTGTCCGGTTTCCCCATTGATATCAATGCCATTGGTGCGTGGCTTGGTGAACGCGGCGTTTTGTTTTGCGTGGACGCCATTCAAACTTTGGGGGCCATTGAATTTGATGCGACTAATGTAGATTTCGTCTGCGCCGATGCTCATAAATGGCTCTTAGGGCCAAACGGCACAGCGGTTTTATGGGCGCGCAAGGAAGTTCTACAGACTATGCGCCCCCAAATTTTGGGCTGGCTGGCCGTGCAAGGCCGCGACAATTGGCTGGCCTACGATACGACACCCATAGATTCTGCCGAACGCTTTGAACCCGGCGCTCGCAACTATCTGGGCATCGTCGCCACCGAAGCCTCCTTATCGCTTTTGCAAGAGTTCGGCATGGGTAAAGTCGAAAAGCGCGTGGTTGAACTGCGCGATTACGCTACGCAAAAATTAGAAGCTCTCGATTGTCGCTTTTTGTGGCAACCAACGCCCGGTTCGCGTGGCGGCGTTGTCACATTTCAACCGCCACACGGCGAGATTGCGGTTTTATATAACCATTTAGAAGAACGATTTGCCTTGTCCTTGCGCCAGGATAGATTCGGAAGGGATTGGCTGCGCATTTCAGCACATTTCACGAACTGCGAAGCGGATTTGGACAAGTTGGCCGACGCGATTCAAGCGCAATTGTAGGGCACAACCTGTAGCGCCCTTACAATTCAACGCGCTTTTCTATTCTGCGAAACACCAAAGGCGCTCCGGCAGAAATCCAAAACCCGACAAGGGCATAACGCATATAAGCTGCACCCAGCGAAACTATATCTTCGCCGCGTGGCAAAACCTTGCCCAAACCATACCAGAAAACTGCGACGCCAAGCACGCCAATTAGATAACGCAAAATCTTGTTTCCGCCATCTACATAGCCGCCATTTTTCAGCATCCAACAAGCGCCGACAAGAAAACCGAAAAGCGCACCTGCGGTTTTGAAAGCGTTATTCAACGAAAGAAGGTCTTGGAGAAGGATTTTTGTAGCGTCAGGAGTTTGATACGGTCTTGGTATTTGTTCGAGAGCGTTAAATAGCCCATTGGTAGCTACAGATTGCAACTGCCAATTGACTGCTATTAGCAACGCAGATACAGCGCCACAAATAACAATCTGCTGAATAAAATCATGTTTCAATAGCCACGCGCCAACCGGTTTTTCCCATTTCAAAAACGCGCCAAGCAAAAGCGCGCCAAAAAGCCAGCCGCCTAAAACATCGCCGGGAAAGTGGACATTCAAAACAAGGCGCGACAAGCCAATAAATACACATAAAACCAAAGAAATGCCCCAAACCAAGGGCTTTTTCGCTTTGGCGGCCAACAAGCCCCAAACGGCAACCGCATTTTGCGCGTGGCCCGAAGGAAAACCAAAACTCGGTTCAAAAGCATGCGCGATGATTTTGGCATCTACCCAGGCCGGGCGCGGCGCGTGAAAAAGTAGTTTCAAAGCGCCGTTTAAATTGGCGCTCAGTAAAAACAAAATGCCGACACGCAAACCCAAGCGCGCATTCACGCACCACAACAGCGCGGGCATGATAAGCAAATAAAACTCTTCCGAACCGAGAAAAGAGAGAAGTTTCCAGAAAACCATGGCGCCGCTTGTCATTGAATCCGCACGCCGCGATTGCGCTTGAATGACTGCGCTAAATAAATGCCATTTAGCCCGCCAACCAGGTTAAGAATCAGCGAAATAACCATAATCATCACGTTAAACAGTGACAAATATTTTGTAATGCCTATGGTTCTGCTATACGTAATAACACTAAGGAAAAGTGTTAGGGCACACAGAAGACAAATAACAATAACAGCAAAGCGATGATGATGGTAGCGAGCGCGATAAGCTACGACAAAGCCAACTGTTAAGCCATAAGCAAACGAAGAAACCAGGCCAAAAGCTAACCAAGCCCAAGAAAACCAGGACGTGGAAAAAATTGATACGGTATTTCCTGAATCCAGATATCGGAATAAGAAATACGAAAAGGCCCGTTGACTTATCCACCACGCAAGTCCCACCACAAAACCAAGCGCCATTGCGCTCCATTCGATGCCTGAAGGCGTTGTTTCGTTGTTTAATGGTTCAGGCGGCGAGAATTCGTGCGGGTTATGCATAGAAAAGCGCGATTCGTAAAAACGAATCGCGCTTTTATTTTAGCGTAAGCCTTTACTTCAACAGTTCGCGGGCTTTTTCGGGGTCGGCGCTCAGTTCAAGGGCGCCGCAGGAGAGGCAAACTTCAGCGCTGACCTGGATATCCGGGTTACGTTGGTTAAAGGACGTTTTAAATAAGCGGAAAGTCACTTCGCCGCTATGGGGGATTTTGAGCAGGCCCGACTCGAAATGTGTGCCGCCACAACGAGGACAGGCGTGCTGAATGTGGTTGGTTAAAGAGGTGTCGGGTGCCAGATTTGGGCTTTCAACTTCAACAGTGCATGGCTTCATGTAAATCGTTCTCCCGGCGCCCGGTGTTTTATTTTTAGCGGGCTTATTGAGTTAATTCCATAACCAGCATGGTTTTGACCAAACAAGAGATCGCACTTCTTGATAATCTTTTTTTGATGCTGGATTTTCTGGACG
>DASWNL010000607.1:0-5335 GCA_036399215.1 Abditibacteriaceae bacterium | reverse complement strand
TTCCGGGCTTACCGTGAAGGCAACCAGATGATTTTGGAGATGATCGAAGCCACACCCGGCGGCGACCCCGATTTCAACAAGAAGAGCCGCATTGCTTTTCCCGCCGGTGCTGCGCCCACGCCTGTTGCGCCTGTTGCACCGGCAAACTCTCAGGCCAATCCCTTATCTGCAAAGAACGTTGATTTTACCGGCAGCTTTAAAGATGAGAACCTCACCCTCGAAAGCAAAGCTGTTCCCGGCCAAACTGGTGTTTATAGTGGCACAATAAAGATGGGCGCGCAAAACTTCAAGTTCACAGCTCGCAGCGATGAAGGCGCCTTGCGCGGTGAGTTTGAATCGCCCGACGGCAAGTTTCCTTTTGAAGCGCGACTGGAAGGACGAACTTTAAATTTCGCCACAGCGGGAACAACCTATAAATTAAATCAGCAAGGCGGCAATCCTCTGGCGAATCCCCTGGCAAGGCCCAATAATCCGCTTGCCAAACCAAATACCCCTGCACCGGCTAACCCCTTAACGAAACCATCAGGAACAACACCAAATGGCGCAACGCCAAATGGAGTTACCGCTAACCTACCCGACAAAAGCGCCACCAACACGGCCTGGAAAATTTACAAGCATCCCACAGGCCTCAGTGTGCGCTATCCTCCGACGTGGCAAGTGCAGCAAGTGCAAGGCATGTTGACTTTAACACCGCCCGATGTTGCGAAAAACGCCAATGGCGCAGTAGAAGCCTATATTATAGGGGCCGAAGGCGCCGAGGGCGTGCAAAGCGTGGATGATCCGCGCGTAGCCATGATTGTAGAGCAAAAAATCAAAGAGTTCCTGCCGCTTTTGCAGCGCGTGGGCCAGCCGAAGCGAATGACCGGCAGCACAACGCCGGGGCTTTTGATGTCCTGGGAAAGCGATAATCCCGGTGGCGTGCCGGTGCGCGCCAATGTCATGACGGCTATTCTTAAAGGCTACGGCGTAACGCTGTTGGCGCTGGGCGATAAGACCAAGATCGCCGCGCGCGAGGGTGTTTTAAAAGAGATTTTTGCCAGCCTGGCAGCGGGCGCCGGCGAACGCGACCCGAACTTGGTGGGTGGATGGAAGTTCTGGAGCTACAAAAGCAGCCCCAACGGCAAGTTCAGCACGGAAACCAAGCGTCGCTTTCAATTTATGGCCGATGGCACCTGCTTATGGCAAAGTGCCGCAGAATCGGCAGGCAGCGCCGAAGGCCGTGACTCACTGGGCAACCAGACTTTTACCGGTGGCTTTGTGAATCAACGCGGCAATGGCAACGGTGACCGAGGCCAATGGACAGCCGGAGGCGGCAAACTTTATGTTTTATGGGACGACGGCACGACCGGCACCTGGGATTACGAAGTCAAACAAGCCAACGGCAAGAAACTGTTCCTCACCGGCGCCAACAACAAGCCCGATGAATGGATGGCGGAGTAATTCTTTAGGTAGTGAGGTTGCGAGGTAGTGGGGTTGTGAAATCACTACCTCACCACCTCACCAACACACCACCCCATTACAAGATGAAATCCCGCATCCGCTCCCAATCAACCCCGATCATTGTTGGTCTCCTGCTCATCATTGCGCTGGGATTGGGCCTTTATCTGCAAAGCCGCCAACAAGCCGAATCTCCCTTTCCCCGCGCCCGCTTTGATGACGGCAAGCCACTGGGCGGCAAAGGTTACCGTTTAGTGCTGGAATGGCTGGGCTATTCGGTGCGGCGCGTGGATGTTCGACTGGATAAAATGCCGCCGGATGCGAGCGTCTGGGTCTTGCTGGATTTTCAAACCACATTTTCGCGCGCCGAAATGGATATGCTGCTTAAATGGGTCAAAAACGGCGGCACCTTAGTCTGGGCCGCGCCTCCCGTTACTTTCGATTTTTCAACGCTCTTCGATGGCCAACAGTGGCATCCGGGCGAAGAGATGATGAAAAAGTTTGACATCAAGCAACCGGATTTCCCTTTCGCCAGTCCCTCACACGATTCTTTGCCACCGCTTTCGCCCTGGACACAAGGCGCGCCGAACGTTTATTGGGCCGATGTTAAAAACGCTTCTGGCGCGGCTTCACAAATTGAAGTCAAAAGGGGGCATCTGGAAATCGCCGGTGACTTGCGCGGCGTGCAGATCGCACGCATGGATTATGGCAGAGGGCGCATTTTTGTAGCTTCAGATGCATTATTATTCACTAATTATGCGTTATCCAAGCCTGATAATGCGGTTCTTGCTACCAATTTAGTGCGCGCTCATGTGAAGCCTTCAACAAGTGCCGTTATCTACTTTGATGAACGCTCTCATGGCGATGACACACCGGTCGGCGAAAAAGAAATCAATAAGAATCTGGCGTATTATATCTGGCGCCCACCGCTACGCTACGCGGTTTTGCAACTGCTCTTTGCCGCCATTTTACTGTGGGGTTTGTTCGGCAGGCGATTGGGTTCTCCTATTCCCCTGCCCGACCGCGAACCTGTTACACGCGCTTCGCACTTTGCCGGTGCGATGGGCACACTGCTGCATAAATCCAACCGGCCCAGAGCGGCGGCGCTCATCTTGGGCGAAGAGTTTCGCCGCACTCTGGCTCGACGCCTGGGCATGTCGCCGCACGATAGTGATGCAACTCTGGCCCAACGAGCGGCGCTGTTATCAGGGTTGCCCGCCGAGCATATCGAACGATTGCTCTTTCAAGCGCGCACGCCCGTTGAAGACGAAGCCGGACTGTTGAACTTAACGCAGGAAACTGAATACGTTTTAAGGAGGCTGTCTCGTTGATCGAACAACCCGAAAATATCCAACCCGTTGCATCACAAAATCAAGCGCAAAGCCAAACACAAAACCAGGCGCCGGATGCAAATCTTTCTTCCGAAATCGAAGCCGGCACAACGGCTCCGGTTAAGCAATTGACCGATGCCGTGCGACGCGAAGTCGCGAAAGCCGTAGTCGGACAAGATGGCATCATCACGCAATTCTTGATGGCGATTTTAGCGCGCGGCCATGTTTTGCTTGAAGGCGTGCCTGGCGTGGCCAAAACCCTGACGGCTAAAGCCGTAGCGCACTCGCTGGATATGCCGTTTCGCCGCATCCAGTTCACGCCCGACTTGATGCCATCCGATGTGGTGGGCACCAATGTTTTCGATACGCGTAGCGCCGAATTCAGCTTGAGACAGGGGCCGGTTTTTACAGGTGTATTGCTGGCCGACGAAATCAATCGCACACCACCTAAAACACAGGCTGCGCTTCTCGAAGCAATGCAAGAGCGCCATGTGACCATTGACGGCGAGCGTCACATGTTACCGGAATTTTTCACGGTCTTCGCCACGCAGAACCCCGTGGAGTATGAAGGCACTTATCCGCTGCCCGAAGCGCAGGTTGACCGCTTTTTAATTAAAGTCTTGATGACTTATCCCTCGCCCGAAGAAGAAGTGGCGCTTTTAACCCGTGTTCATCATGGCTTCGACGCGCATCAATTGGCCGAAGCCGGATTGAATAAAGTGGCGGGAATAACCGAATTACAACGCGCCCGCGCCGCCGTGCAAAGCGTGAAAGTCAGCGAAGGCGTGCTTCGTTATATTCAACAGATCGTGGCGCGCACGCGGCACCTGCCAACTTTGATTTTAGGCGGCAGCCCCCGCGCCGGCATCGCGCTTTTGGAATGCTCCAAAGCCTTGGCGGCCATGCATGGCCGCGATTACGTAATTCCCGAAGATGTAAAAACCG
Organism: Abditibacteriaceae bacterium; assembly: GCA_036399215.1. Lineage (GTDB taxonomy): Bacteria > Armatimonadota > Abditibacteriia > Abditibacteriales > Abditibacteriaceae > DASWNL01. Next base: position 1,622 of record DASWNL010000607.1, on the reverse strand, counting down.
TCGCGCCGCCGGTTTTGCGTCATCGTTTGCTTATGCGCGCCGAAGCCGAAATGGAAGGACTGCGCGCCGATGATGTAGTGCAATCCGTTGTCGGCGCCGTCGAAGTGCCACGATAATTTTAAATTTTGAATTATTGATGACCTTAATTCAAAATTTAAAATTCAAAACTTAAAATTGTCCTTATGCGCCGTTTCCGTATCGAACTCATTCTTGCCTGCCTGATTATTTGTGGGTTATTTGGCTGGCTGCGCGTGGAAATGGGCAAGGCACGCACAAGACATTTGGCGGTTGCGGTGCGCCAGGGTGATGTGCAAACAGCGCGTTGGTTAATTCAAAGAGGCGCTGATGTGAATGGGCGCGATGAAGACGGCGACTTGATTCTGATGGCGGCGGTGCGTTTTCTCAATACCGATATGGTGCGCCTGTTAGAAAAACACGGCGCCAAAACCGACGACGTGACGCGCTTTATGATTGCCGCTTTTCTCAATCGGGCCGATGTGGTGCAGACCATGTTGCAAAATGGTCTTAATCCGAATGTCAAAGACCGCGACGGCGATACAGCTTTATCGTGCGCGGCTCAACAAGGCAACGTCGAAACCGTTAAAGTTTTGCTTCAATACGGCACCAATCCTAAAATAATCAACCAAAATGGGATGACTGTTTTGGACTGGGTCATGCAATGCCAGAATCCCCTCAAGCAGAAAGAGATTATCGCGCTTTTAAAAGCCAGAGGCGTGCCGATTAATGGGCCGATTATCCCGCGCCGCAGAGGTTATCGGTTTCAGGGCGGCCCTTAGTTATTCAAGGCTATTTCACAAATCGGCAGGTGTTAAATGTGATAGCTTATGGATTCCACCTGCCCGCAAGCGGGCAGGTGGAATCCATAGACACTACTTCTATTTCTCTTTTGTGACTTTTGAAATAGCCTCTACGGTCTATTTAAGTCAATAGCCACGCGAACTTTTCGCGCAGGGCCACTTTGCCGTTGGACTCGTAAATCGCGCCATGCGAGAGAATAATACGGTCAAAATCCCAACGCAAAATGCAATCGAGGGCATGACGGGCCTGATTATGATCGCGCGTGGCTAACTTGAAAATCGGGGTTGGGCCGGGCCGGTCTTGGACGCCGGCGGCTTTGGCGAACAGTTGTGTAGCCGCATTGCCCTGCCCTTCTTTCAAGTAAAAGCACAAATCCGTCACGATAAGCGTGCGCGTGGCGTGATGCAAAAATACCACTTCATTAATCAAATTGCCGTGAAAAACTACCTGCTCTAATTCATCGGCCCAGGCCGCTTCCGGCACCTCGCCCAATGTCGCATCGAAGGCAATGTCTTTGTGCGCCTCCGCTAAACCTGGCGCGCCATAAAGCTGCGCCTCAGCATAGGCTTCTTTGAAGGCTTTAGCGCCTAAATAATGCATCTTATTCGGCGCGATGATGTGTCGAACCGGGCCAATTTCATCTACAGCGCGGCGCATTTTGTCGGTTGGCTCCAGAGGCGAATGCACCCATAAATCGCCATTAGTCAGGCGCACAACCGTCATGCGCGCCCCGAACTCAATGCCGGCGCGGCGAAACGGCTCATCCCACGTCCAGATTTGGTTTTCAATAACACAATGCAACA
>DASWNL010000606.1:0-1991 GCA_036399215.1 Abditibacteriaceae bacterium | reverse complement strand
GGGGGTTATTTTGCGGCTCGGCTGGCAATTAGTTCTTGATAAAGCTGCACAGTGCGGCCAGCGGCGCTCTTTTCGCTACGATGACGTGCCGCTTCGCGTGCGGTCTGGCCCATTTGCTTCAATGTTTCCGGTTCTCTCACCAAAGCATCGACGGCCAATGCTAACGCCGACGCCAGATGCGGCACGATTTGGCCGGTCACGCCTTCTTCGATAATCTCCCGCGCGCTAAACGAATCAATGGCAACAACCGGCGTGCCGGAGGCCAGACTTTCGCCGATGGTAAGCGGATTGACTTCGGTGATGCTCGGCATCAAAAACAAATCGGCGGCAGCATAATAGCGCGGCGTCTGTTCATGCGGCACTTTGCCGGTAAAGATTACATGCTCGCGTAATTGCAGTTCATCTACGCGCTTTTCCAAGTCATCGCGGCCCGGCCCATCGCCCACAAAAACCATTTTAGCGCCGCCACGATACAGAATCGGCGCGATGGCTTCAATCAGTAAAATCAGATTCTTTTCGGGCGCAATGCGGCCAACACTCAGCAAAAATCTTTCGTCCGGCGCAATTTTCAATTCCTCGCGCACGCCTTGTCCATCGGCAGTTAAAAAGCGCCGCAAATCTAAATCATTGGGAATGACTATAATCGGCACTTCGACGCCATAATTGCGCAGCAGGGTTTCCATGCCGTCGGCGACGGTTACCACCCGGTCACACTTGTTACAAAACTCGCGCACGATGCGTCTCACGATGACTTTGCCGGGGTCAGACATTGGCGACCAATAATGCACGTATTGCTCGTATTGCGTGTGAATTGTGCAAACCAGAGGCAAATCTACCCAACGCGCCAGCATACGCGCCGCTGTGCCCAGCGTAAAAGGATGCTGCGTATGAACTACGTCGTAATCGCGCGCGGCAATGCGAGCCAGACCTACCGGCGTCAAAGGGAAACTGAGAGGAATCCAGCCGGGAAAAGAAGTAGACCAGGCGCGCAAGCGTTCTAATCCAGGTTCGGGAGGGGGTTGGTCAGGATGCCAGGGCGCATAAACATCTACTTCATGGCCCAGAGCACGCAATCCTTCGACTAAGGTCGCTGTAGCGACGGCTACGCCGCTGATAATCGGCGGATACGCTTCCGTGAACATTGCAATGCGCAGTTGACCAGGCGCGCGCGGCACCCGTTTCACAGCGAATCGGGCAACACGTTGCGGTGACAGGCGTGAACTCATGGATTTCCGGGAACTTTGCGCTGGATTTCAGACTTGATAAGTATGCCTGTAAGTATGATTAACCGCGCGTTGTCGGCAAGCACGCCTTTTACGCGCCGTTAATTTGCACCAGGAGATTTAAAATCCTGTTTTGAAGTAGGCAGGTTGTCACTTCGCTACTTCCGATAAACCTTTAACATCAGGAGAAGGACAATTATGCAAGAATCATCAACATCAAAAACACAAATCGCCACCTTTGGCGCCGGTTGTTTCTGGGGCGTGGAAGCGGCGTTTCGTCGCACGCCTGGTGTCATCGGCACGGCTGTCGGTTACGCCGGCGGCCACACGCAAAACCCGACTTACAAAGAAGTCTGCTCTGGTCGCACCAATCACGCCGAAGTTGTGCAAGTCGAATTCGACCCAACGCAACTGTCTTATGAGCAACTGCTGGAAGTTTTCTGGAACAGCCACAACCCAACCCAGGTGAATCGTCAGGGGCCGGATGTTGGTTCACAGTATCGCTCGGTTGTTTTTTACCACTCCGACGAGCAAAAAACTGCCGCGCAGCAATCAAAGGAGGCTTTGGAGGCCAGCGGACAGTTCAATCGCCCGATTGCTACGATTATCGAAGCCGCGCCCACTTTTTACTTTGCCGAAGATTATCATCAGCAATACCTTGAAAAGCGCGGTCTGGCTTCTTGCCATTTATAATTTAAACCCCACCTGCCCAGAGGGCGCCCGCCCTTGGTAAGGGGGCTAAAATAGGAGTTGGCAGGGTAAAGCCAA
>DASWNL010000605.1:0-3714 GCA_036399215.1 Abditibacteriaceae bacterium | reverse complement strand
ATAAAAGCGATAGCAGAGCTAACAAAGCCAGGTTAATCAACCAATGGTCGTCTTCATTGATTGGTTCATAAAGGGGCGGCGGCAAAGCGATAGGTGCCGCAATCACAGGGGCGGCGGGAGAACCCGTCATCGGCAATGATGAACCCGCTGCCGGCGTTGGTGCCGGCAGCGGTGCTACTACCACAGGAGGCGCCGGTGGCGCGCCATTTACGATGATAGTTGCACTCGGCGGGTAAGGATTAACAGATGCATCATCCTCGTTTTCCGTCACCTCACGTAAAGGCCATAAAAATTCATCGCCCTCAAAGCGGGCCATAGCTGAAACAGGATGCGCTAATTCAGCGGTAGCAACAACTTGCTGCACTCTAAATGGCAACGAATTGTAAGCCGCAGACCTGTCATAAGAAAGATAAGCCAGCCCCGACCAGAGAACAATCAGGACGAATACATCACGCAATGCTTGAACCGGGCGAGCGCGCCGGCTGGAAAACCACAGGCCCAGCGCCGAGCCGAAAAGGGCTGTTGCAAAAACAGTGATGGCTGCACGCCTGAACTCTTCGGGCGTAACCCCGCCAAAGAAAAAGCAAATCGCTATGACGGGCAACGGCACCAGAAACAACAATCCCATAAAGGAAAGAGTTGAAAGCCACTTGCCCAATACCACGCGGCGCGCGGGCAGGTTCGCCAGGTGCAAGGCTTCAAGCAAGCCGCGCTCACGTTCGGCTGCAATCGCTGATGAGGCAATGGCCGGCGCGATAAGCAGCCACGTAATCACCTGAAGCATCGCCAGGCCGATAAATAAATCGCGTCCGAATTCGGCTAACTGATCGCCGACTGAAAATACGTCATCAGCAGGAGCATAGCCAGGTAAAGACGAACCAGGCAAAGACGAAACTGCGACGTTGGCCGCTATATAGTCATCAGATGATTGATAAGTTTCCTGCAAGTTGCCCGGTGCTTTATCGGCATAAATCAAAGCCATGCCCAGAGCTAAGGGCGCGGCATAGAAAAACAGTGTGAGATAAGCCGCCGGGCGCCGCCAGCGCGCCCGCAATTCGCGCTTGAATACGGGATTGACCTGCCACAAAGCGCCAAACCAATCGCCGAACAAAGGTTTTAAAGTGGCCATTGAAAATTTCATTTTTCGTCGCGGAATTTTTGGCGCATCAAGCCCGATACGACGGCGATAAAACCCGCCGTCACGCCCGCTAAAAACAGCGGACACAGCAGAGCTAAAAAGTGCAAGGTGGAGAATCCGTAGAAACCTCCGTAACCAAATCTGGAATCCGGCATAAAAACATTGATCGCCGCCGAAGCATTCCACCAGCTTAGATAGTGCAGAAATTCTGGGTCGCGACGCGAAGTGTTGGCAATCGCTGTAAATACCAATAACAAGACGGCATTTACAGCCACACTCAGGCCCAAGGCGACCTGCGTGGTGTGGCTAAGCCACGAGATAAAAAGCGACACGCTGCCGCACACGCAAGAGCTGGCAAACACAGCCAAAGTCGCGGCCAAAGCGTGTAAAAACGTGAAATTGACGGCAGGATCATAATCATAATATGTATTGATGGAGGCGCTGGACGCCTGGGTGTTGGCGACAACTAAAAGCACAAAGCACAGCGGCAGCGACAGCACACCTAAAGCCATAAAAAGCGGCCAGGTTTTGCCATGCAGAATTTGGCTCGGTGTCAGCAACGATAGTTTCAAATTTTCCCAGGTGTTGCTTTCGTGTTCGCGGGTAAACATCGTTGCGCCGCTGGCCGCCGCATACAGGCAAAGCAACACCATGTGCAAAAGCGATACATTTCTCAGAGCCTGGCTGCGGATGTAATGCATTTGGTAGCCGTCAGGAGCTGCCATTATTTCATTTAACCAACTATAAGAAAATCCCAGCGGCGCCAGAATTAACAGGACGCGCATCAGCCACATCAAAGGCGAAGCGGCACGCCAGCGCGTTTTGCCGCGCAATTCGCGCCCAAAAACCGGATTATCAAAACTGCGATGCAGAAAAATCGGCAAGCTGACGTATAAAGCCTTCTCGGCGCGGCGCGGCAAAGTTTTAGAAGCCTGCGGCGCGTTCTTTTGGCGCCCTTTAAACCCAGGCTTCCACGCAGCGCGGCGCGAAATTTCAGGTTCCAGCAGCGAGCGCCCGGTGCCGCGCAAAGCCAAAATGAAAAACAAAAGTGCAAGCAACGCCAAGCCACCGATGCAGAGCAGCCAGGCGGTTTGCGAATCTATCGGAGTGTAAAGCGGCCCACCGACTAAACCACGACCTGGCCAGCCAAAGCCCCAGGGCGATTCTCCGGGCAATAAATCGCGCGCCGGCCACTGGAATTGCTCGCCACTTGTCCACATCATGCCGCCGAGTGGATGAGTTAATTCCACAATGGAAAGCACTCGTTTTATAAGCAGCGGCCAGCTTCGACTTATGCCGGGCGAAGCCATAGCGGCTAAGGCAGACCACATCACCAGAAAGAGAATGGTATCGCGCAAGGCCGCGCCAGGGCGAAGGCGTATGCTGGAAAAATACAAGCCGATAGCAGTGCCGCACAGCGCGCTAAATGCCACAGTAATGGCACCGTCTACAAAAGTGCGCGGCTCAACGCCGCCTAACAAGAAGCAAATCGCCACCACAGGCAGCGGCACCAAAAAGAGCAAGGCCTGAAACGAAAACAGCGACAGCCATTTGCCTGCCACAATGCGACGCGCCGGTAGATTCGCTAACTGCAAGGCTTCGAGCAAGCCGCGCTCTCGTTCTCCGGCGATAGCCGGCGCCGCCATAACGGCGGAAATAAAAAGCCACAAGGCGATTTGCGTGAGAATCAAGCCATCGAACAATTCTTTGCCTATATTCGCCAAAGTTGCGTCGCCGCGCAGTGTTTCGTCTACAGTGCCGCTATATAACAGAATCATGCCCAGGGCTAAGGGCACAGCGTAGAAGAATAATGTCAGATAAGCCGCCGGGCGCCGCCAGCGCGCCCTCAACTCGCGCTTGAATACAGGATTTACTTCAAACAAATGACTTAGCCATCGGCGTAGTGGCGGCAAGGAAACAGAATGCATTGTGGTTTAGGGTAATTTAGGTTAATCAAGTGACAATCGACACACGAACCGCAAAAGGCGGGCGCGCTATAATTTGTTTATCTTTTAGTTTTCTTGCGTCATGACAAATTTCCAACAATTGAACGAACGATTTGGCGGCGACTATGTGCGCTTTGAAGAAGCAAACAGCGGTTTAGTTCGCGCTTCCATCACAACGCCCAACGCAAAGGGCGAAGTTTATTTGCACGGCGCGCATTTGACTCACTTTCAGCCAGAAGGCCAGGCGCCGGTTTTGTTTTTAAGCAAGCAATCGCACTTTGCACCGGACAAACCAATTCGCGGAGGTGTGCCGATTTGCTTTCCCTGGTTTGGCCCACGCCGGGGCGATGCAAGCGCGCCGATGCACGGTTTAGCACGCTTGTTGGAATGGGAAGTAGAAGGTGTCGAAACAAAGGAAGATATTGTTGAACTTGTTTTATCTTTATCGCCACAAACAGCGCCTCATCCGGGTTGGCCGCCTTGTGCGTTGCGCTTTACAATCCAAGTGGGCCAATCACTGCAACTGCAACTTGAAGTCACAAATACGGGTGCTAAACCGTTTGCTTTTGAGGAAGCGCTGCATACTTATTTTCAAGTGGGCGATGTGCAGCAAATTGAAATCACTGGTTT
>DASWNL010000604.1:0-3988 GCA_036399215.1 Abditibacteriaceae bacterium | reverse complement strand
GATTGAATCGTCCTCCATTTATGGTCTGCAAACGCTGCGTGGCAAGGCCGATCAGTTGAACCATTACGCTACATTTCTCAACAACCCCGGTTACTTCCAACAAGACTTGGCACGCTATCGTCGCGTTACGCCTGCCGACGTGCAGCGCGTGGCGCAATCGTATCTGACTGACAGGCGCTTAATCGTCAGCGTATCGCCACAAACGCCTGGACGAACATCTACGGCATCAGCACCAAGCGCAGGACAATCACCAAACAGCACCACAAACGCGCCAACGAGCAATACACCAACAGCATCACAAACGAACAACGACACAAAAACCGAAGCCAAAAGTGGCGGTCTTTATGAAATACCAAAAGCGCAGGCCGATCCGCGTCTTAGGCTGCCGGAAATTCAGCGCAGCCGCCTTTCCAACGGATTACAGGTGTTAATCGTTGAGCAGCATGAACTGCCCGTGGTTAGCCTGAATTTGGTGATCAAAAGTGGCGCTGCCGCCGACCCTCCTAACCGCGCCGGGCTGGCGACGTTGGCTGCCGACATTTTGGATGAAGGCACGAAATCACGCTCGGCGCTTGACATCTCCAATGAGCTAACTGCCATCGGTGCCCGATTGGGCACTGGAGCGGGTTGGGACAGCAGCAGCGCCAGCATGACCACGCTTGCTCGCCATCTGGAAAAAGCACTGGACATTTTTGCGGATGTCGCTTTAAACCCGGCGTTTTCCAGGGAAGAGTTGGAACGTCTGCGCGCCCGCCGTTTGGCTTCGCTGCGGCAACGCCGTGACAACGCCAATGCCATCGCGGAAACCGTTTATGCCTCGCTGCTCTATGGTGCGGGACATCCTTACGGCCACTCCACCATTGGTGATACGACCTCGACTGAGGCATTACAAAGCGAGGATTTGCAGCGATTCTACGAAACCTACTATCGCCCTAACAACGCTGCCCTTATCGTTGTGGGTGATGTGCAATCGGCGACCTTATTGCCCCAATTGGAGAAAGCCTTCGGCAGTTGGAAGAGCGCCGCTGTGCCCTCTACGGAAATTACTATCCCCGGCCCACGCGAGCGCAGTTCTCTTTATCTGGTAGACAAGCCCGGCGCAGCGCAATCGGTTATTACCATTGGACAAATCGGCGTGCCGCGCTCGACACCCGATTACTTTCCGCTACGCGTGTTGAATACGATTTTAGGCGGCCAGTTTATGTCACGGCTCAACTTAAACCTGCGCGAAGACAAAGGCTACAGTTATGGAGCGTTTAGCTCTTTCGACTATCGCCGCAGTGCCGGGCCGTTTTCCGCCGGAGCCGGTGTGCAAACTGCCGTCACCAAAGAATCTATTGTCGAAGTGTTCAAAGAGTTGCGTGGCATTGGTGAGGCACAGCCAGTAACAGCGCAAGAAGTCGAATTCGCCAAGCAGACCATCATTAGAGCTTATCCTTCCGGCTTTGAGACATCAGGCCAAATCGCGGGACGCTTAGAGGATTTGGTAATCCATGGCTTGCCCGACGATTACTTCAATAAAGTCATCGAGCACGTCCGCGCCGTTACTCTCGACGATGTTATGCGCGTAGCCAACCAGTATTTAAAACCTGATAAAATGGCCGTTTTAGTGGTGGGCGACCGCAAGACCATCGAACCTGGTTTGCGCGCTCTTGATGGAGTCGGCGCCACCCTTACCCTGCTGGATACTGAGGGACAACGGGTGCCTGATGAATACCCTTAAATAAAGAAGGGTTAGAGACGCTAATAAATTAGTGGCCGCGTTTGATCTGGAAGTCATCCAGGTCGAATGTTCCAGCAGAACGAACGCTAATTTGCAGCAGAGCTTCCCGACCTGGGGACACAAATTTAAGAGTTTTTGTCGCCCATTCGGTTGTTTGCGACGGTGCAGCCGAAGCCAGATAACTACCGCTGGCATTTTTGCGCATGATGATGCGAGCATCCGTCGAAGTGTTGCGGCGCGACATGAAACTCAGGGTGTAAGTTTCACCTTCGACGAGGCTGGTAATCTTGACTTCGGCTTCCACACGATTCGCTGCTGCCGTCACACTCAGATACTGCTTTGCCTCAGCGGCGCCCTCAGATTTAACCTGAAAAGCAGGGGCAGACATTTTACTCCAGCCAGTAAAACCATTCTCGAATCCAGCATTTGCAATCACCGGCAGTTTTGCTGCTTCAAGGGCGAGTTGTTCCGGGCTTTTCGGCGGGTCATTTTCATCAGTGCCGGCGTCTGCTGCCTTGCTGCGATTGCCGGGCGTTAGTGGTTGGCTGCGACGAAAGGGCGGGGCGTTTTTTATCGTGTTGTAATAGCCTTTGCCGGGGTTGAATTTCTTGCTATCGAAGCCGTTGCCCTGGCCTGCCCACAACGGCGAAGGATTGACGAACTGCGGGTCTTCGCCCTGTTGCGCGGCTTCATCCCACAGGATGGTATTTATCAGTTTCAGCCCTTCTTTTTCGCCCAGTGCAACGCGGCCCGGCCTAGACTTGCTGCGCGCAATAATCGAGTTGGTTACAGTAACAGTGCCGCCGTCAGGACTAATACCGCTATTGTAAAACGTCGAGTTTTCAACAACGACTTTTCCGCTCGTCCATAAGCCCAAATCGCCGCCAGTGCCACCGGGATAAACGCTTTCAGAGGATAAACAACGGATCAGTTTCGTCGTGGCGCCCCAGAAGCGGTAGTTGCGCTTGTTCCCCACTGCAATGCAGCCTTCGAGCGTCACGTTTTCGGCTTTCAAGTCCCAGCCGCCATCGGTATTATCAAAAGCCATGCAGTTGATGTAACGCAAGTTATTGACGCGCTCGGCGCAGAAACCATCGGCATTCCAATAACCTTCGCCCGCATCGTGGTAGCTGTTCAGCGCCACGCAATTGGTGTAGGTAATATCGTGGTCGCGGGGGCCTTCCACACTAAAACCCATGTGAAACGGCTCCGTCGCCCATTCTTTACCTCCAGCATCGGCCACGCAGTTGGTAATACGAAAATCGTAGTTACCACCTTTCAAGCGGATACCGCGCTTGGTAAAACCTAAGAACTCGCAATCAGAAATTTCAACATCGTGCGAACCCAACTCCGGCTTTTCGGCGGTGGCGCCGCCGGCCAGGGAAATACCTTCACGCGAGCCGGTCACGTCAAAGTTACGAATGCGGACGCCCTGATGCCCACCCGCTCTGGAAGCAATGCCCAGATTGTAATCGCGGATGTGAATGTCCTGCACCTGCCAGAAATCGGCGCCATCGGACACGGTGATGAAAGTCGTCCCCGATTTGGCCGGGTTGTCTTTCTTAAAGCTGCCCTTAAAAACCGGCGCACCATCACCCGTGTCTTTGCCGGCCAGCGTTTTGAGTTTGCCGACTTCGCCACCTTTGCTGATATTGAGTTTGGCGTTCGCATAGGTGCCGCTTCCTATCCACAACGTTTGGCCCGGCTGTAAAGCATCCCAACCGGCTTGCAGTTTAGCGCTGCCATCCAAAGCGTTTTGCCATGAAGACCCGTCTTTAGTGCCGGCGCCCTGGGGCAAAACGTGAAGATCAGCGGCAGCGGGAATGCCATATAGCAGCGAGGCCAGCATCAGACCTGCTACAACGCCGCGTCCGACGGTTTGCGAACTGTTAAAACAATTTAACATTGACAATCTCTTTTGAAGGGCATTCTCGTTTCGACAGTTACCAAGTCGAATTCATGGCGCGCAGGAGTAATTGTCGGGGCTTGACCCGCCCCTCTTTCATTGGTTCATGCCCTTGCACGCCGAACCGGGCACCCTGCTGCCCAAATACAACAGGCTCACTAATCCACGAATTAGTGAGCTTGTTGTGGTATTTGCAATGGAGCTAAAGGGAATCAAACCCTTGACCTCCTCATTGCGAATCAATTCCTTAACAAAAAGGCATAATCTCTTATAAAATAAGGAGTTTTTGGTCTGCTAAGCTCTCTTTCTCTGTAATGCGGCGCGGTTATTTGTAAACGGACTTCGGGAGCACTTGAAAA
>DASWNL010000603.1:0-16150 GCA_036399215.1 Abditibacteriaceae bacterium | reverse complement strand
AATGCCCGAAATTTTGCGAAACGGCCCACGCAGTTGCTTATCCATATCGGCCATCCATTTCGCTTTGCCACCATATCGTTCGCCGCCGACCGTCGCGCAGCCGATTTCGCCGATCATTAAGGGCTTTCTTTTCGCCTGCGGGTGGCGCAGAACTTTGGTATACGGCTCAGTATAGATTTCCCGAAAACTTTGCCAGCGCGAATTGGGCAGGGCTTTGCCGAAGTTATAGCCATCAATCGAAACAATATCCACGTAATCGTTGCCGGGATAAGCGCGCATCGGATCGTTCCAAGCGGCGCGGGGCACGCTTTCGGCGTTCAGGCACCAAATCCAGCGCACGTTATCGGCACCGGCACGCGAAAAGCGATTATGCACATGGCGCCATGCCTTTATATAGAGCTTCGAGTTTTTATCATTGGCCGGCACACTCCAGGGATACCAGTTGCCGTTAAATTCATGCGCAAAGCGAATATGCAATTCACCGCCAAAACTCCGCGCGCCGTTGGCCCAGCTATCAATGTATCTGTCCCACTTGCCACGCACGATGTCTGAGAGTTTGACGGCTTTGGGATTGTTGAAATGCCACGGCTCCCAGGTGATTTGCAAAATCTTGCCGCGCACGCGTGCTTCACGGCAATCCACTAAGGGAAACGGCGCTTTAAAATCGCGGAACGTGACAATGGTCGGAATGGAGCGTCCTAAAATCTCTTCCAGTTCGCGTGTGGTTTGCGGCCAGGCAAAACCATAGGGCCAGGCCACGCCCATTGTTACTTGAGCGCCGCGCAACGGAGCATTGGATATGCCCAACTGCCTCAATTGGCGCTGGCGTTCGGCTTCGGCGACCTGCATGTTTTTTGGGTCGTTGAGTTTCTTCAATCGCGCCAGACGGCTGGCAACATCTTCGCTTTCAAACAGGCCGCTGATGCCTTCGGCGCGCGTGCCGACTTGTCCAGGCCGCGATAAAATGCCCAGGCGCGATTGCTCGGCTTCGATTTGCGCACGCAGTTGATTATTGCGCTGCGCCAATCCGCGAATCATGAAGCCACCCAAACCAATCAAGACCAAAGCTATAACCAGGGTCAATTGCAGGTTGCGCCTTTGCTTCATGCTTTTCAGGCCGGCTTTCATCACTTCGCCGCGCGTGCGTTCGGCGCTGTCGTCGAACTCAACACCCAGCCAGCAGTTACCGGTTTCCTGATCGCGCGCCACATGGCGCACATGGCCCGCAACGTATTCTTCTTCGCTGACGCCCGGCACATCGAAGCGCAAAACGGCCTGAGCGCCGCGCGTCATGCAGGCTTTCCAGCGTTCTTCTTCGCTGACCGGCACAAAAACTTTGGAGCCACCCATCGAAATGTCGCGGGTGTAGCCCAAAGTCCACGGCAAGGCGCCGGGCTTGTCGAACTCATCAGCACTGGCGAGCCAGACCGGCAGCGAGGCTTCCAGACGACGAAAGCGGCGTTGCTCGCGCAAATAAAGCGATTCTTCTGAAGCAGCGTTTGCCATGAGCGATAAACTAAAACTAAGTGAATAGAACGCAAAATCAAACTGATTTACAGACCAGTTTAGAAACCAATTTACAAAACCATCGGGCCGAATTTACGCGCCAATTATGCGCATGGTTTGCTCTGGCCCAGCGCGATTTGCCCTGGCGTCATAAAGCAAATGCCCGCGACCCTTATCGCGTCCTGGTTTCTGAAATAATGTTACAACAAACCGTCGTCGCTACGGTTATTCCCTTCTACGAGCGCTTCTTGAAACGTTTTCCGACTATCGAAGATTTGGCGAATGCTTCGCTTGAAGAAGTTTTGCCGATGTGGGCCGGCCTGGGCTACTATTCGCGGGCGCGCAATCTTCATAAATTAGCGCAGGTTGTAATGCAAGAACAGGGAGGAAAATTCCCCAACACCTTAGAAGATGTTTTGAAACTACCGGGCGTAGGACGTTATACGGCGGGCGCCGTGACGAGCATCGCTTTCGATATGCCTTCACCGATTGTGGATGCCAATGTAGCGCGCGTTTTTTCGCGCCTCTTTCTGATCGAAGGCGATTTAAAAAGCACTTCTAACCAACAAAAATTGTGGCACGAAGCAGGGGAAACCGTGCGTGTTGGCAAAGAAAACAATTGCGCGCCGAGCCAACTCAATCCCGCTTTAATGGAACTGGGCGCTTTGATTTGCACGCCAAAAAATCCCAAATGTGATAGGTGTCCAGTTAATGAATTTTGCGCGGCGCGCAAAGTTAATCGCCAAAACGAATTGCCGCACGCAACGCCCAAAGCGCAGCAAGTTTTTCTGCGCGATGCCTGCGCATTTTTGTATCGCGATAACCAAATTTTTCTGCGACAGCGCCCACACGAAGCCAAAATCTGGTGGCGCGGCATGTGGGAGTTGCCGCGTGTGACGGCGCGTGCGGAGGAAAACGTCGAAGACGCTCTGCAACGAATGCTGCGCGAGGAATTAAAAATAGAAACCGGCATTGGCGGGCTTCTTAAAACTATTTCGCACGGCGTCACGCATCATCAGATCACGCTTCATTGCTTTGCCGTTGAAACAGAAGAAGCGCCACAAAACGGCCAGTGGTTTAGCTTTGCCGAAACCGAAGCCTTAGCCATGCCCTCGGCGATGCGCCGCCTGCTTCAATGGCTGCAAAAGCATCCACAAGGGCTGGAAAAACCGCGCCAACTCTCGCTGCTTTAGTGGTCTTATACTTTGCTTTTACGAGGTAATTTTGAGGTAACTTTCTATGGTGGCCGAACCTAAGCGCTGGTTCATCACGCCCGAAGAATATTTGGCGGCTGAAGAACAAGCAGAAACAAGAAGTGAATTTATTGGCGGCGAGATCATCGCTATGGCCGGCGCCAGCCTGACTCATGTGCGATTGAACTCAAATATTCAAGGCCGATTGTTCATGCAATTGGATGGCAGGCCCTGTGAAGTTTTCTCGCAAGATTTGCGCGTGCGAATGAACGATGAAGGTGATTATTGCTATCCCGATGTGGGTGTTGCCTGCGAGCCGGAAATTGACAATGGAAATCTGCTTAATCCCGTTGTCATCATTGAAGTCTTATCACCTTCGACAGAGCTAAAAGACCGCACTATCAAGTTCGAGGCTTTGCGGCGCAATACTTCCTTAATGGATTATGTTTTGGTGTCGCAAACGCGCGTTTATATTGATCATTATCATCGTCAAGATGACAATTCGTGGAATTTAAAAAGTTTGGAAACGCGAGAAGATGAGCTGATTTTAGAATCTATCGACTGTCGCTTGAAAGTTAGTGAGGTTTACGCGCGCGTGGAGTTGCCTTCTTTACAAGTCGTGCCACAAAATCAAGGTTCTGAGGAAACGAAAAATGATTGAAAAGAGCAACGTATCACGGCGCGCCTTTTTAGCGGGTGCCAGCGCCTTAATCGGTGCGACGACTTTGCCCTGGCGTCCCTGTCGGGCGCAGCAAACCAATCGCACCGGCGAAGGTGCCTGGATTTTTGAAGTGGTGCCTGATTGGGGCATAACACCTGCCGGGGTGCAGTTCGGCAACACGCACGCTGTCCAAGTGCTTAAAGATGGCCGCGTCGTCGTGCATAATCAGAGCAAAGACGCCGTCGCCTTTTTTGATCCCAATGGCAAATACATCAAATCGTGGGGGCCGGAGTTCGCCGCCGGCGCGCACGGCTTGCAAGTGGTAACTGAAAACGGCCAGGAATTTTTCTATATGGCCGATTACGTCCGGCACTTGTGCGTCAAAGCCACGCCCGACGGCGAAATCGTGTGGACATTGAAATTTCCTAAAGAAAGCGGCCTTTACAAAGATGAGGGCCAGTATCGCCCGACCAACATTGCTATCGCGCCGGATGGGCAATTCTGGGTGGCCGATGGCTACGGGCAGCATTATGTGCATCACTACAACGCCAAAGCTGAGTATCAAAAAAGTTGGGGCGGCAAAGGCAAGGAGGATGGCAAATTCAACGTGCCGCACGGCATCTGGTATGACAATCGCGGCGCACAGCCTCGTTTATTAGTGGCCGACCGTGAAAATGGGCGCGTGCAAGCCTTTAATTTAGATGGGTCGTTTATCGGCATCACAACCTCCAATCTGCGCCGGCCCTGTCACTTTGATCCGCGCGGCGAGTTTTTGCTGATTCCCGAACTGCAAGGACGCGCCACCATAATCAACGGCAAAGATGAGCCTGTAGCGCGTTTGGGCGATAACCCTGGAGTTTGGACAGTCAAAGGCTGGCCCAATTTTCCCAGAGAACAATGGGTGCCGGGCAAGTTCTTTTCGCCGCACGGCGCCTGCTGGGATGCTGATGGCAACGTTTATATCTCCGAATATGTAAAAGTGGGCCGCGTTACAAAATTACGTAAAGTGGCGTAGCTCTAACCCCACCCCCTATATAAGGGGCTTTGATACGAATGAACCCAGAAGTTGCTCTAAACTCGTTGCACTATTAAATGACGCTGTTTTAATGTGCAAAAGGAATCGTTCCATGCCAAGATTGTTAAAAATTTCCTGTTGGTTTTTTGCCCTTTACCTGATAACAGGTTTTTTCGGGCATCCTCTTCCTGCGGGAGCACAAACGCCCGTAATCGAGCGCGCCAAACAGGCCACCGCGTTGGTGGAATTGCCAGATGGAGAAGGTTTCGGCTCGGCGTTTTGTATTACGCCGGATGGAATTTTCGTGACCAACCAGCACGTTGTCGAAGGGGTTCCGATAGGCGGCAAGGTGTCGCTGGTGCTGAGTGCCGGCCTGCGCACGGAGAAGATTCTCGAAGCCAAAGTCCTGCGAGTGGACGAAGAAAACGACATCGCTTTATTGCACGCCGCAAGCCGCACGGCCCTGACGCCACTGAGTCTGGCCAGTGCGGCGAACCTGACGGAAACTCAGCCGGTTGCAGCCATCGGTTTTCCCTTCGGGACGGATCTGGCTTTGGAAGAAGGCCAGTATCCCAGCGCCACGGTTACCATTGGGCGCATCACGGCTCTGCGCCGGGCACAAGGTGAATTGCACGATATTCAAATTGATGCGGCTGTGAACCCTGGAAACTCTGGTGGCCCGCTTATCAATGAGCAGGGGCAAGTGGTCGGCATTGTCTATGCGGGCATTAGAGGCGCCGAAGGTGTGAACTTTGCCATCTCGGTTGGATTGCTGCAAAAAGTGTTAAAAGCGCCGATTATCGTTTTTCAACCGCCCGCCAAACTGCCTGACGACAAGCATCACGAAAGCGAATTCGGCATTCGGGTGGTGCCGATTCTGGGCAACGCAGCGCCGTATACGGTTCAATTGTCGCTTAGTGCTGCCAGAGGCGATCAGCGCACTTTCCTGGCGCAAAATAAAGGAGACAATCAATATGTCGCACGCGCCGCACTGCTGCCGGCTAATGTGCCGCAAAGCAATTTAATCTCCTTCGTGGTGACGGTGCGCCAGGGTGCGGAAACAGTAGGCGAAAGCAAAGGCGCTATTGAACTCAATCGTGCCGCGCCCGCCGCTGGCACAGGCTGGCTGGGCGGGGCCGCCGCACCTGGAGCCAAAGCGGGTGCATTAGGCTCGCCTCAGCCTCAAGATTCCAATACCCCGGCACTGCGCGACACGCAGGCGATTGATGATTTGCATGTCAGCGCATTTACGTTTCCAACCAACGAAACGGTGTCCAGCATGCAGTGGTCTGGTGACGGTAAGCGGCTTTATCTGCTCAGCAAAAATGGAATGCTGCGCCGCATCGCCGTGCCGGAATTCCGCGAGGAAAAAACCTTGAATCTGGGTCAAACGTGTAGCGCACTGGCGATGTCGCAGTTGGGTCTGGTTGTCGGTCTGCCGCAGATTCATCAGGTATGGCTGCTGGACGCCACCACACTGGCCGTTTTAAAACGCATTCCCGCCGCCGGCGTGGAAGGTTTGGCCAGTTCGCCGGCTTTGACAACGGCCTATGCGACCAGCAAAGAGATGCTGACAATTGTTGATCTGGCTGAAGGCAAGGCAGCAGCGCAACTCACACCACGCGCCGCACAACGTGCGGGTGGCAGAGTGAAAAGATCGCCGGATGCAACGCCGCTTTTTAATTTTCGCCTGCCGTCCGTGACGCCCGACGGCAGGTATTTCTTTTGCGTGAGCGACGAAAGCTACGATGGTATTTATGGCAGTTTGCACCGATTTCGCATTAATCAAAACGAGCTGATCTACGAAGAAATCGGGCCGACTATCGGTAAAAACCCGCAGCGCATCGAAGTGAGCGACGACTCGTCCTACGTGGCGATGCCATCTGGTGGCGGTAACACTGACCGGGGCTATACCACTCATGTTTACGCAGTCACCGATCTGGCTACTCCTGTAGTTTCTCTTGAATCGGGTGCCAACCCGCGCGCTCTGGGCTTTGATCGAGTTGCCTCAAAAATTTACGCTCAGGATTCCACCAATCAATTGGTGGTTTTCACGCCCACCGGCATCAAAGAGAAAACTTATCATCTGCTTAAAGAAGTGAAATACAGCGCGCTGGATGTGCAAACCAATCAGTTTTTAGTGCATCCTCTGGGCAACCGTGTCTTGGTCGCGACAGGCTCGCAGCTTATATGGGTGGAATTGCCCGGCGCAGGGGCCGCGCGGCGGCCCCTCGCAGCAACCCCCGGCCCGCTTATTCCCGCTCCTGCAACGGCTCCCGCCGGCAGACCAGGTGAATTCGGGGCACCGCTGCGCCCTTCGTCAGGAGCGTTTGGAGGGGGAGGTAACGGTTTTTCTGCACCAGACGCGACTACACCAGCCGTAGCTGCACCCAACGCAGGCGTTCCAAATAGGGCAGTCGAGACAGCCCCAAAAGCAACGTTCATAAAAGGCACTGTTTCGGTCAAGATTACGGTGGATGGCATCGATTATTTGCATTTAAAAGGTAACGAGGCTTGGATCTCACATCAAACTTGGGAAAAGCCGGGCGCCAGCGTGGTGATTAACGAAAAACCCTGGCTTCTGGAATGGGACGGCAACATGACCAAGAAATACACCGGCCTGGAGCCATCCCTGTCCGTGTTTAATTCCGGCTCAATTACTCTGAACATAGAAAATACCTCGAAGGATGGCAGAGTCAGAATCGTCAAGTATCCGACTTCCGCCAACTACGAAGTAGTGATTTTGCTCAGCGATGCGGCTCAAGCCGGCGCTCATGAAATGAGTTTTAAATTGCATTGGACTGTTGAGCAACAAATGCCTACGCGCCCCAATACGAACTGACTGCCCTAAGGTAAAAGCGCAGCGGCCAATCAGCGGCCTACGTGATGCCGATACGTGTTGTCGTGACGACCGGCACGTGTTGCTCTCAGGGCAATCACACTACAATTATTTTCTATGTTCTGCCTTTAAACCTATAATTGCCCATTAAAGTTCATGAGTGCCAATTTTAGGTTTAAACCTTCAAACTTGCATGAATATTTTCTAATGTGATTGCCCTGCCCCTTACCAGGGGGGTTGGGGATTAGACGTTACTGGCTGGTAAACTTCTTGTTTCTGATGACTGACCATAACCCTTACGATTTTCTTTCCGGTGACGAAGAGCCTTCACGCAACGGCGTGGCGGCCCCTGCCGTTGCCGAAGTAGAGTCTGAAAACCAAACCGGAGAATTGGCTGAACCAAGCGATTTTTCGGATTCGCCCTATTCAGCGTTGGAAGATGCTGATTCAACTGCCCAACTGACCGCGCACGCGCCGCAAGGAGCTATAGCGCGCGAAGATTCCGTCGCGGCTTTAGCGGCACGCGAGGCCTACGAGAGTGAAGACGAAGCGGATACGCCTCTGCATGATACGAATGGCCGCGCCGATTATGAATCATCTTACGATTATCTGAGCAAAACCGAAGAAGATACCGCTTACGAAACGGGTTCTGAACTGGTAGCTATGGCCGATGGCGGCGATGCGCCACCACCCATTGATTCCGAACGCGCCATTTTACAGCCGCAGGAGCCGATTGACCCCAACGCACCCAATGATAAAGAGCAGGATATTTGGTCGCATCTTGGCGAACTGCGTAGCCGGATGCTCAAAGCCATCATGGCGGTGGTTATCACTTCGGCTGTTGCCTGGAATTACGTGAAGGATGTGCAGGATTTTTTGTTGTTGCCAGTGCTTAGCACCTTAGACAAATACAAAATCAAGAGTGAACTCACGGTTACAGAGCCGATGCAGGCGTTTACCACTTATTTCCAACTGGCGTTAGTAGCTGGCGTTATTGCGGCGGCGCCTGTTGTGCTGTGGCAAATGTGGAGCTTTATTGCACCAGCGCTGACCAAAACCGAAAAACGATTTTCCGGTTTCTTATTACCGTTTTCCATTGGTTTATTCTTTTTAGGTTGCGCCCTCGGCTATTTCACCTCCCCGTTGTTTTTCAATTTCTTCTTAGCCTTCGTGCCACCCGGCGTCGCCGTAATGTGGACTTATACCAGTGTGGTTACCTTACTTGGCAAAATGCTTTTGGTGTTTGGCGTGTGCTTTCAGGTGCCGGTTGTCACCATTTTTCTCAACAAAACCGGCATCGTTTCGCGCAACTGGCTCATTGAATACTGGCGACATGTTGTCGTGGTTATTTTTATTGTTGTGGCGGTTCTCACACCAACCTGGGATCCGGTTACGCTCGCGGTTTGCGCCGTGCCACCCTGCTTGCTTTACGCGCTTTCCATCTGGCTCATCAAATGGCTGTAACTCATAGATTTCGGGTTTCTGGGGTCTATAGCCGTGTGCTATTTTGCCTTTCGTGGTTGATAGCGCAGCCCCTTGCGGCTCAGGATTCCTTAAACCCCAAAACCCAAACTCCAAAGCCGAACCTCACTTTTCGCAACGGCAAAAAGTTCTTTGCCCAGAACGGCAAAACTATCCCGTTATTGTGGGCTTTTGGCCTGGAGCAGACAACTCAACTTGATGAATACAAAGCCAGTGGCTTCAATACGCTTGTCATTACGCTCGAATGGCAAAGCGCGCCGGACGAGACAGTTGCCCTTGCGCCGGGCGATTTGAAAACACCGCGTGCTTTAGCCGAAGCCGCGGCAGGGCGTGGGCTTTTCATCATCTACCAACTGCCCGCAGCACCAACAGGGCAAGAACACGCTTTAAAAATCAGCGGCGACGAAGGCATCTATTCGCAAGCCTGGGGCAGTTGGGTGGCAGGTGCCATCGCGGAATTGGAAAGCACACCCAATCTGCTCGGTTGGATGCTCCCCGACGATCCACGCGGACTGCCGCTTTTCGACAACGCAGGT
Source organism: Abditibacteriaceae bacterium (assembly GCA_036399215.1). Taxonomy (GTDB): domain Bacteria; phylum Armatimonadota; class Abditibacteriia; order Abditibacteriales; family Abditibacteriaceae; genus DASWNL01. Next base: position 6,918 of record DASWNL010000603.1, on the reverse strand, counting down.
TTCGCACGCTGGTTGGCCTCTAACTACGCCAATATTGAGGTTTTGAACAATCAGTGGGGCCAAAAGTATGCTTCTTTTTCGCCTGTTACTCTCGAAGTCGCCGCTTCCTTAGGCGCGGAGTGGCAGGAAAAGTCCAAAGAAGAATCTGAACCGGTGACATCACTGACCGGCCTGCCTTTGCCTGATGCAAATCTAAGCATGGCCGAGCGCGGCTGGGCGTTTCATCCGGCAGCCTTAGCCCTTGCACTTTACAAGTGGGACGCTTACCAGAACTTACTCGAATTTTGGACTAAAACCCTGCGTGCGAGTCAGCCTGAAACGACTTTGTTTTCGGGGCGATTACCTGATTACGCGCAACTGCTGAGTTTGCCGCCGGAATTGGATGTATCGCTGCCGGATTTACCGCCTGGCGTGGCCGAAACCGACATCGTTACGCATAACCCACACGGCACTTCCATCGCACGGCGCGGAGGTCGCTTTGCGGCGATTCCCATTCTTGCGACGGGCGGCACCCCGGCTTTGCCTTCGGCCAATTTACCAATCCTGACAGCTTCATGGTTGGATGCCGCTTTAGCGCATGGCGCATCAGGATTGGCGTTTTCATCATGGCCCGAATTGCAGCGTAATAACCCGCTGCGTGCCACAGTGGCGGCCAATTTAGCTCGCTTGCAAATGGCGCCGTTTAGCGCCCTGTGGGATCAGGCGCCGCACGCCGGAGCCGCCGTTGTGCTGACGCCTTTAGCGGAAGGCCAAAGCGTGCAAAAAGAAAGCGGCGGCGCGTCTTCGCTTTACGAAACGCCAGGACAAGCAGCACCGGAAAACGACTTCAAAGACAGTAATGGGCGAGGGCTTTATGGTTTCGGCGATGACCTGGTGCAATCCGAGCCAAGCAGCCTGGTTTACGCTCTGCGCTGGGGCACGGCGTTTGGCGCCGTAGATTATCTATCGCCTGATGATCTGGCTGACAGCGGGGATTTGAACACTTACAATACGCTGCTCTTGCCCCAGGCGCTTTCGCTCTCTGAGAAAGCCTCTTCCCGCCTGGGAGAGTTCATCGCCAAGGGTGGCATTGTCGTCGCCGATTTAGGTTTGGGTGCGGCGCAAGCAGGCGGCAAAGTGACCGAGGTCTCGCCCTCCTTAGCCGCCTTATTTGGCCTCTCTCCATCGCTGCAATTGCGGCATGACCGCGCTAACCTACAACTCATCCAGGCTCATCCTTTACTGCCTTCATGGAGTAATCTACAGCCCGGCGCCTGGCTGACTGGCGGCCTGGGTGGCGGCCCGGCTTTTCGCGGGCCTATTGCGGGCGGCGCACCACGCGGCGAAACGGTTTCTTTAGCCGCCACACGCTTGCCGCGCGCTTCGAGCGATGCCGAAGATTTCGACAAAATCGCGTTTTTGACCTTCAAGCCATTGGGCGGCGGCGGCGGCATCTTCGCACCTCTGCACTTGTGGCAAAACTGGTTGCCGGGCGCCGCCGGTTTTGATGGGTTTCATGGCGATCTGCTGAGTCGGGGCGCTTTGATCGTGCAGAGTGGGGCGACCTCTTTTGTGCCCTCTGCTGCGCCTGATGGGATACCGGGTTATCCCGAAACCATCAATTTCGCGAATGCCGTGGCTCTGCTTAATCATGCGCCTCCTGGGGCACCTGCCGCGCCTTCGCCAGAAGGTTTACCCAATGCCCTGCCCGATTTAGCCGCACAGGCCGCACAGGCCATGCGCGATTGGTCGCAAGTGCAAACCGGCGCGCCGGGCGAATGGCTCTGGTCAAATGTTGTTAGCGCTTTTTCGCCTGCCGGCGCTTCACCCGCGCCCGGCACACCGCGCACGGCCCCAATTGAGGACAAAACCATTGGCAACGACCGCGCTCAACTGGTGGCTTTACACGCCTACACGCCGCCCGGTGCGTTACTAATTTCGCAGATGGCCCCGATTCGCGTTCGTCACTTGACCGGCGGCGCTTTAATGGCGCACTTGATGGATTGGCAAGAAAAGAAGGCAAGTTTCGCTCTCTGGCCCAATGCCACGGCCTTCACTCCACAACCTGATAATTTCCATATCACACCCGGCCCGTCTGCCGGAGTGAATGCTGTGCTTTACGATTCTCCAGATGGCTATCGTATTCGCCCCAACTCTCGGCATCAAGTGACGATTACGACTCTGGCATTGCCCGCTGATGCCTCTCCGCCCATTGTTGTGCCACTCATTGATCCCAAAACGCGCAAGCCGAAAAAAGCGCCCCCTATGCCCCCACCGCCAACCATTCCGCCGCCAGCCACAAAAGAAGTCGTGGCTGATGCGCAAGGAAGGCTCACCCTTGAAGCCACTGGTGCCGCATTAATGTTTGAAGTCGTGCCGCTTTGAACTTTGAACAACCAATAAGAGACACGCTATAGTGCGTCTCTATGAGTCTTTCCTGGCCCGCTTGGAAATGTAGACGCTGCCATCCACATAAAAGCGCAAGGGCCAATCGGCGGCCTGAGTGATGCCGATGCGGGTTGTGGTGATAAGCGGCGCGTTTCTCTCTACGAACTCATCGCGCTTTTCATTGCGCGCAATGAAAAGTGGCCCGTCGGCATCACATAAATCTACACAGTCTAAAGCGCGGTCAATCTGCATCGCGGCGCAAAACTTGGCGGGGCCATTGGTTAAATCTCGTTCGCGTGGAACGGAGCGGTTTTCCTTTAGAATCTCGATGCCAAAAGTCGGCTCGATGGCGCGAATTAAAACCGCCTCGGCGATGCCTTTTGGCCTGCACACGGCATTGAAACAAAAGTGATAACCGTAAATAAGATAAACGTAAGAGCGCCCTTCTTGCCCCCACATGGCGCGGTTGCGCGGCGTTTCGCGCTTATAGGCATGACAGGCCGGGTCATCGGTAATATAGGCTTCGGTTTCGACGATTTCGCCACCACACAAGCCCTTTTCCGTGCGCCGCAGGAGATAATGGCCTAAGAGCAAAGGCGCGACGACTTTAGCCGATGGCTCATAAAATTCGCGGGGCAGAGGTTTGAACATTGGGAGGCAGACGGCGGAAAGCAGACGGCAGGATTTAGTCGGTTCATTACTGCCTCCCGCCGTCTGCCTCCTGCCGCGTAATCAATGCGCCGGTTGACCGGTGGCGCCGGGAACAGTGTTGGTATTGTGAACCGCATCGGGTAGGAAGAAGAAAAGAATGCCCAGCACAATGTAAACCGAAAGCAATTGCACGCCTTCGAGCCAGTTGCTTTCGCCATCGCCAGAAATCTGTCCGACTATGCCGATAGCCAAAACAACAGCAACAATTTCCGGCAGCGTAAATTCCAAGTTCATCGGCGTGGGGCCAATAACATACGACGCCAGTAACAAAACCGGCGCTACGAACAAAGCTATTTGCAGGCTTGAACCAATGGCGATGCCGATAGCCAAATCCATTTTGTTGCGCATCGCCATTAAAATCGCCGAGGAATGCTCTGCCGCGTTGCCGATAATCGCCACCACGATAACGCCGACGAAAACATGATTCAGTCCCAGCGCCGGCCCGGCTTTTTCAACTGCTCCCACTAAGAACTCGGCGATAAGGGCCACAAAACAAGTTGCTATAAACAAAATGCCGACCGATTTGCCGGTTGACCAACTGGCTTCGTGATGCGCCTCGTCGGCTTCGTGGGCCACTGCTGCCGCGCCTTGCTTGCCGATAAACAACTGCTTATGCGTGCGCAGCGAAAAGTAGAGAGTCGCTGCGTAAGTGAGCAGCAAAGTAATAGCAATCGCCAGGGAAAGTTGTTGTTCTTTTTGTGGTGTCCATAGCACTTGACCGGCTTCGCGCCCTATGCGGTCGGCTTCAAAATGAAAAATAGTGGGAATAATCAGCGCGATAGCCGCCAGCGTCAGCGCTGCGGCACTCGAACGCGCGGCAGTGCGATTAAAGGTTTGCTCTCTGTGCTTCAAACCGCCCATGAAAAACGACAGACCCAGCACCAGCAAAATGTTGCCGATAATCGAGCCGGTAATCGAAGCCTTCACCACATCCAGTAGACCCTTATGCAAAGCCACCAGGGCAATGATTAATTCCGCCGCGTTACCGAAAGTAGCGTTCAGCAAGCCGCCGATGCCTTCGCCGGTTTTTTCGGCCAAATGCTCCGTCGCGCGCCCCATCCAGCCCGCTAAGGGAATAATGGCGGCGCATGAGCAAATGAAGAGCGCCGTTTCATTTTTAATCGGGCCAAAGCGCAGGAAAATCGAAATCGGAACGAAAATCAGTAGCCAATCAAGGGACAGTCGGAAAGCAAAGCCGGACTTGGCCGGCGCATTGGTTGTTTGTGCCATTGGGATTTAATTATAACAGCGAGCGATTAGCTTTTAGCGATGAGTGATGAGCTTTTTAGCGCACAGATTACAGCTAACTGCTAAAAGCTAATCGCTGGCCGCTTTCTGAAAATGATGCCAATCTTTCATCGTCGTCCAGTGCCCGCCCCATTCCCAACCCCGACTTAAAAAGGCGGAAACCACGGGGCCATCATCAACAATCGTGCCGGGTTGCGCCGGTTCATATTGTGCGCCGGGCGGCTCAACAAGGCCATCGTGTTCCCAGGGGTTTTGCACCGGGTTGATGTCAATGGCGCGGCCTGCGGTGTGTAGCGATTTGCGGCGCGTATTTGCCACGCGGCGCGGGTTGAACCCGCTGGAATTGTTGGCCGCCATTGAAAGATCATCGTTCCATTTGTAAGCGCAAACCGGAATCATCTTTTTAATGGGAAAGCGCGCTTCGCGAATGTCGGCAAAGATTTGCTCTACTTCATCCGCCAATTCGGCGTTGACGATGATTTGCCCACGATGCAAAACGCCGTCGAAACCCCAATAATCAATCTCCAGCAGTGATAGATGACGCCTTATAAACTGCGGCACGCGCTTGCCTGCAAACGCTTCATCGAAACTCAGGGCGCTGTCAATGATGGGATTCATTTTACGCTTGGTCGTGGCGCGCGGTAATCACAAAGTCAATGCCGCCACGCACATTAAAGTGGCCGGTCACGACCATCCATTTCGGTTGGCAAGCCTCAACAAAGGTGTTGAGAATGATGTTGGTGACATCTTCGTGAAAGTGCCCTTCATCACGAAAACTCCATAGAAATTGCTTGATGCTTTTCGATTCGAGACACAATTCATCAGGCGCATATTCGATGGCCAGTTGCGCAAAATCGGGTTGGCCGGTCATCGGGCAAAGCGTCGTGAATTCCGGCGTTTGAAAGCGAATCGTATAATTATTGTTGGGATGTGGATTAGGAAAAGTCTCCACTGTTTTAGTTGGTTCTAAAGGCATGACGACGGCAGTTTACAAATTCCTTGGCACCTGACATGAACGAAATGCAAAGCACAGTTTCAAATAAAGAAACCCGGAGTGCCCTGACAGTTGAGCAAAGCACGTCTCGCCCACCGAATGCAGTCAAGTGGATAATCTTAGCCTTTTTCTGCGTTGCTACTCTGGTGCAATTTTTGGTGTTGCTCGATTTCGGGCCGGATGAGCCGTGGCATGTTGATTACGTTTACACCTTAGCTGTTGAACATCGCTTGCCCACGCCACAATCCGACCCAGTCACCCCGAAACCTAACGAAAACCATTTGGTGCAGCATCCACCACTTTATTATGCAGGCCTGGCCGTCATCTGGAAACTCTGTGGCACCACGCAAAAGCCCCTTGCCATGCAGCGCGGCATCACCTCCTACGGCACGATGGAGCCAAATGCTCTTTTAGCGCGGCGCCTGATGCGAGGAACTTCCGCACTGCTATGCTGTTTAATGCTCTGGTTGATGGCGCGCACTCTCGCACTTTTGCAAATCCCTGCGCGCTGGCAGATTTTGCTCATCGCAGGTGCCGCGTCATGGCCGATGTTGCAATATGTAGGCGGCGTGGTCAACAACGAAAATGCGGCTTACGCTTATTCGGCGTTGCTGTGCTTTGTTTTAATAGCACGCTGGAAAGCCGATACATGCACGCCTAAACAAGCTTTCTTTATTGGTTTGTTATGCGGCGCCGGCGCTTTAGTCAAACAAAACACGCTGTTCGCGGTGCCTTTAGCTTTGTGGATTATTCTTTTAAGCGGAGCGCCACGCGTTCAGAAAGCCAGCTTGTTTTGTGGGGGAGCTTTGCTAACCGGCATGTGGTGGCCGCTTTATCACTTTTTAACCGTAGGCGATCCCTTTCCCACATTCACCCCAAATCCAACACAACCTTCTTTGCTAACTCTCGCGCAAAATTGGCCGATAATCGTTAAAGATTGGTTACCAATCTTGTTAAACAGTGCCTTCTTGCCAGATTGGAGCTTGTTATTTGTAGACATACGTTTTGAAACCACTTTGGTCTTGCTCATAGTCGGGGGTTTTATCTTTCTTTTTGCGTTGGGTTTGCGTGCTCCTCAGTCTTCTCAATGGAAACAGTTACGTGCCATCAGTTTCACGGGCATGGTGCTTTTGTTACTCGGCGTTTTGCAATACTGCGCCTTTAAAGATCAACGCGCGCATATTGGAGGACGGTATCTACTCAATGCGCTGCCCTGGGCGTTGGTTTTTTTAGCGGCCAGCCTGCCACTCTTTGCACGCCACGATAAAACGGCATCGCAGAGTGCCGACCTTGCCAACACGATTGCTGATCCGCCGGCTTCTGCCCTCTTGCCCATTGGTTTTTTGCTGCTGATAGATGCGGCCTGGTGGTTCATTGCCTGGACGCATTACCAAACGCAAGTCGCTGCCGAATTGCAACGGCGGCTGGGCGGATAAAAACGAAGATGAAAGCGAAAATGGGGAAAGGTAACTTTTATAAAACGGCGCACGGACGGGTGAGCTATGAAATCTTTGAGGCCGAACCCGATTATTTGAAAACTGTGCATCGCGTTCTGACAGAGCAGTTTGGCTTCCGCCGCAAGAACCTGTTGGGTGTTG
>DASWNL010000602.1:0-2631 GCA_036399215.1 Abditibacteriaceae bacterium | reverse complement strand
GCTTCAAACTCTTCTCGTTTTGTAAACGGAATGTGATGAATCGGAATATCAATCATGCCGCCCTGTATCGTGCCCGATTGTTTACGAAGCGGCTCCAATTCTTGAGGCCAACTCTGCGGCCACGCGCCTTTGTCGAACACCGCCCACAAGGCTTGAACACCGGAACACAGCACACAAACGGCGACAGCGGCTAACAAAAAACTCGCTCTTTTCATTCTCTTACCTCCGTGCTTGAAATCTCCTTCGCTTAACCAACAGGAAGCGAATTACCACGTTCGTATTTACGCGTCTTAAGTCATCGAGTAGAGTCAGGGAGTTTTCAGAGCTTGCACTTTACCATCCAGCAACCAAACAGGATCGGCTTTGATTCCTAAATGAGCCAGAGCCGTAACACCAATATCTACAATGCCGACTGGTTCTTGCAAATTCAGCGGTTCTACCGACTTGCCGTTCGCCAAGAAAAAGATCGTTTGCTCAATTTCTGAAGGGCCGCCATGACCGCCCTTATCGACATGGCCGTGGTCGGTGCTGATTAATATCAACCAATCTTCGTTCGCATAATTAGGACGACTGCGAATCGCACCTACCAATTGGCCGACATATTTGTCCATACGTTCGATAGCCTGCGTATATTTGGGATGCAAGGGGCCAACAGCGTGACCTTGTCCATCGACTTCGCCAAAATAGACAAAGGCCGCATCCACATTTTCGCGTGCAAGAAAAGTCGCCGCTAAATCGGCGATGCGCCCATCATTGGTTGCATCATGTCCTTTTAGCGCCAACTTCACATCAACAGCGTCACTAATCAGCGGGCCGCCACCATCTGCGGTGAGAATGGGTGGCCAATCGGCAGCGGCAAAGGTCGAAAATCGTGGGTTGATTTTTTCCAGACGGGTAAGGAAATCAGGATATTGTGTGTAATTCTTGCCTTTAAAAGAATTATCCGCCACACCGTGTTTATCGCGCCAAACGCCGGTCAACATACTCGACCAACTGGGGCCGCTGACTGTCGGTAGCCCTGTTTTGGCCTTGTTACTGTAGGCACTGGTTGCTATAAGAGCTTTGATATTGGGTGTATTCGCTTGCTCCATTTTGTCGGGTCGCGTGCCATCCGTGCCAATGATAAGGACTTTTTTATTGCTCGGCGCTGCCAGTGGCGCAGTCGGGACTGTTTGTGCCATTAGCGCTTGTAACCCCATTGGCACCAACAGTAATGTCACGATTATGGAAACATTCAGAGCGCCCTTGGCGTGGTGTTCAAAAACAAGCATTTGATTTGTTCTTCTATACATGGTGGTTCCTGGCTGATGAGTAGTTTGTGAATGATTGATTCGGCACTTAAGGTCGACGCAGCGTTTTATTTGTCCCGAAAAAACGTGGTATTGTTTAAGGTAATCCAAAGCGTCAGATTAAGTGAAGTCTATAGCTTGTTATTGACTGGCCTTGACTGGCCTTCGCCCTTTTCTTTTAGTTTGCTTTGCCACCTTGCACGCGCGTGGGATGATTGGCTTTGATTAAGGTTTTCATTTGCGCTTGCACATCGGCGAATTGCGGATTATCGGCTAAGTTTTTCAATTCCTGCGGGTCGTTATCGTGATCGTAAAATTCGCTGCCTTTTTCGCCGCCGTCCCATTCGGTATAACGCCAGCGTTCGGTGCGCACGCTATGGCCGGGAAAGTTTCCGCGTTGCACCTGCGTAAAGGCCGGGCGATTCCACGCGGTTTGTGGATTATCCAACAGTGGACGCAGGCTGGCACCTTGCAAATGGGCAGGTGGTGTAAGTCCGGCTATATCAACTAATGTTGGATAAATATCGAGAAGTTCAACTGTGCGCGGGCTACTCTGTCCCGCGCTTTTTGCTTTTGGCGGTGCGATAATCAGGGGCACGCGTGCCGATTCTTCAAAGCAACTTTGCTTCATCCACATCCCGTGTTCGCCCAGCAAATAACCGTGATCGCTCCAGAAAACAACGACTGTATTATCGCGTAAACCTAGGCGATCAAGCGCACTTAATACACGGCCAATCTGCGCATCCACAAAGGAAATGGTAGCGTAGTAGGCCTGTTTGCCCTGCCGCGCTTCATCGGAGGTTACGCCCAGATACGGCCAGGGATTAGTTGAAGCCAAAGCCGGCCCCGGAACTGTTTTCCGAAAACCATCGGCGACTTCGGGCAGCGTAATCTTCTCCAGCGGATATAAATCGAAATACTTCTGCGGCGCGACATAAGGACAATGCGGCTTGTAGAATCCGGCAGCGATAAAAAAGGGCTTATCCTTTTGCGCTTCCAGCAAGCGAATGGTCTGATCCGCCACCATGCCATCGGTATGCTCTTCATCTCTGCCCGTTTTATCAGCTAAAAGCGAAATCGAAGAGCCTAAACCGCCTTTTGACAAACGAATTATTTCCGGTTCAAGAACGGTTTTATCACGCCCGGCGGGGTTGAATTTCTCTGTCCATGACGGCGCATCATCTAAGCCATCGGTGCCGATTTCACCGGGGTTTCCATAGTGATATATCTTGCCGACACGCGCCGCGTAGTAACCATTGTTTTTGAAAAACTGCGAGAGTGTGACAACATCGGGCAAGCCCTGGCGAAAATGATATTGCAGATTAAAAGTGCGCGTGGTGTC
>DASWNL010000601.1:0-6535 GCA_036399215.1 Abditibacteriaceae bacterium | reverse complement strand
CCTAAAGCGCCCACCACAAAAATCTTTTTCATGACTCCTCCTCGCCATCTCTAAAATCCCGGCAAGAATTGATGGCCGTTCTTGCTTCGTGCAGTCGTCTTAGAGGCTACTCCACAGCAAAGAGTTGCAAAGAAGATATTGCACTTATCAGTGAACTTTGTGAAAAATTTCTCAGCATTTCTCACAATATGCCAAAGTGGTTTGTTAAGATTTGAAACGGCAATCCCCACACGACGTATTTTGCTTGAGCAACAAGGAGCGGCCATGAAAAGCCTGAACGAGCAAAATGGTGAGAAAAATTTGATGAAGGTGCCGCAGCCGACCATTGAACGGCTTAGCGCCTATTTGCAATGCATTCGCGGTCTGCGCGCCGACGGCACTCTTACCGCCTCTTCGACAGAGATTGCACAACGCACCGGCATCAACGCCGCGCAGTTTCGCAAGGATTTGTCGTATTTCGGCGAATTCGGCACGCCGGGCCTGGGCTATGACTTAGCAGAGTTGGAAGCGCATATTTCGCGGATCATGGGCTTGGATGCGCAACATGATGTGCTTTTAGTAGGTGCGGGAAATTTGGGCAATGCTTTGTCGCAATATATGGGCTTCGAGCATCGGGGATTTCGCATTGTGGCGGCCTTTGATGTGGACAAGAAAAAGATAGGCCAAAGCATGGGAGCCTGTCCGATTTATCACATAGATGAATTGCCTAAAATCAACGCGCAGATAAACGCGCAGGTCGGCGTTGTGGCGGTGCCGCGCACAGCAGCTCAAGAAGCCGTGGATAAACTGGTGGCTTCGGGCGTGCAGGCCATTCTCAACTTTGCGCCTGTTGCACTTTTGGTGCGACCCGGCATTGTGGTGCGTAACGTGGATTTGACCTCGCAAATGGAAGTATTGTCTTATTATTTGCGATCTAAGTGATATTTCGGTGAGAAATTTCACAAAGCAGTGCGAAAGCCTTGCGAACACAAAGAGACAAGGCACCGTCCCTTTGAGCCGCGACACAGATTCTATTAAAGATTGCGCGAAAGACGTGGTGTAGTCATGAGCTTACCTCTAAATAATGGAGCCGTTGCCCTTTTGCCTGAAGCCGCTTTGGCACAAGCCGCGCGGGCGGCCCAAAAGGCCAACGGCCATGCGGCAAAAACTGCTGTATCAACGAATGGCAACCATGTGGATGCTTATAAAGTGAACGGCGCGACCAATGTTTCCGTTCCTGAGGCACCGCCGGTTGACATGCTGACGCAAATGGCAACGCTGGAGCCTTGTCTGGAAGCTGTCGAAGCGGAGATCGAGGCCATGATTTCCACGCCGGTCAAGCTCATTTCAGACATTGCCTCGCACACCCTGGGCGCAGGCGGCAAGCGATTGCGTCCGTCGCTCACCATTTTGTGTGCGCAATTATGCGGTGATGACCCACTGAATCCGCATCCACACGCTGTTAAATGTGCGGCAGCCGTAGAACTGACTCATACCACGACTTTGCTGCACGACGATGTTGTAGATGAAGCTTCTGTGCGGCGCGGCAAGCCGGCAGCCAACATGGTTTGGGGCAATGAGACCAGCGTTTTGGTGGGCGATTTTTTGTTCGCTCAAGTTTTTGTGGCGGCATCGCGCGAAGGCCTGGTCAACACCATGCTTTTGCCGCTTGCGGTTGCCACTTCGGAGATGTGCGCCGGCGAATTGATGGAAACCCAGATGCGCTGTGATTTGGAGATGAGCGAAGAGCAGTATCTGGAAATTATTGCTTTGAAAACCGCTGCCCTGACTGATTGCGCTTGTCGTTTAGGCGGCTTAGCATTAGAAGCGAATGACGAAGCGATTGAACGGTTGGGACGCTATGGCAACGACGTGGGCATGGCGTTTCAGATTGTGGACGATGTATTCGACATCGTATCCACGCAGCATCGCATTGGCAAGCCGGTAGGCAATGATGTGCGCGAAGGTGATATTACGTTGCCCATGCTCCGCGCCATGCAGGTTTGCAATGAAGATGAGCGCCAAATTTTGCGCGCAGTTATCGGGCAGGAGCCATTAGACGATGATAAAGTGGAACAAGCGCTCAATATTATTCGCGCCAGTGGTGGCATTGAATACTCTTTAGCCAAAGCGCAGGAGTATGTGACTTCGGCTAAAGCACAATTGGAATTTTTTGAAAGTAGCCCGGCGCGTGAGATGCTGTTGGCCATCGCCGATTATGTGTTGAATCGGGACAAGTAAGAGAAGGGGATAGAGGCTGGAGGTTAGGGGCTGGGACAATAAGAATCAAGTGCGTTATGCAACAAGAGGAAATTCACAAGTCCCAAATTGATAAGTCTCAATCCAGTTCCCCGTCTGCCATTTCAAGCCTCCAGCCCCTAACCCCCAGTCTCCGAGCACAGCGTCTGGGCAAGCGTTATGGGGCGCGGGTTGTTTTCAAAAACCTTGATTTTTCTCTTGACAGTGGCCGTGTCGCAGCGATTCTCGGTGCTAATGGGGCCGGAAAAAGCACTCTTTTACGAATTGTCGCCGGCCTTTTGCGGCCCGATGCTGGTGAAATCAGAGTGAGTGGCGCCAAAAGCCCTCAGGATGTAATTTCCGGCGCGGAGTTGCGCGCTTTGTGCGGCCTCTCAGCGCCGGACGCGCCGTTGTATCGGGAACTGTCCTGTTTAGAAAATTTAGAGTTTTTCGCTCAGGTTCGGGGCGCGGATTATCAAAGCCAAACGCTGTTAGCGCACCTTGAAAAGTTCGCGCTTCGCGCGCGCCGCGACGATTTAGCAGGTGATTTATCCAGCGGTCTGCGCGCCCGCTTGCAATTAGCCGTTGCCACTTTACACGCGCCGGCGATACTTTTATTGGATGAACCTTCGGCCAACCTTGATGAAGCGGGACGCACCCTTTTAAAACGCCTTTTGGAAGAGCAACGAACACGCGGTTTAGCTCTGGTTGCCACCAACGACACCCGCGATTTAGAATTGTGCGATGTGCAGATAAAGGTGAATGCGAAATGACAGAAGCCAATAAATTCCGCACCTCATCCCGCCCAGAGGGCACCCGCGCATTCCTTATTGCAAAAGCTGTGTTTGTGAAAGATTGGCGCGGCGAATGGCGTGTGCGGGCTGCTTTGAACGCCATTGCGCTGTTCGCCATTGCGGCGCCGATTGCCTTGAGTTTCAGCGTGGCGCGGCAAAAATTAGAAGCCGAAACTCAAGCCGGTTTGCTATGGGCCGTGCTTTTGTTTGCAGCGTTAGTTGGTTTGTCACGCGCCTTTGTGAAAGAAGAAGAAAGCGGCACGGCGCATTTGTTAAGATTGAGTTGCCCACCACAAGCGGTAATGTGGGGCAAGGCGGCCTTTAATTTGACGCTTTTAGTCGCCACACAAATTGCTGCGGTGCCGATTTTTATGATTCTGCTCGGCGCCGAGCCGTTTTTGCCGGGTGTTTTGCTTTTGGTTTTGCTCCTGGGCGATATTGGCCTGGCAAGCGTGGCGACTTTGCTGGGTGCCTTAGCCGCACAAACGCGCTCGCGTGGCGCGCTCTTTGCGGCGATTGCAATTCCCATTTTGTTACCGCTTCTGGTGGCCGCCAGCGAAGCAACGGCAGTGGCCCTGGGCAAGCCCGGCGATGTCGCTATTCCGTTGCAAATGTTAGCCGCGTATGATGCCGCTATGTTAGCCGCCGCCTGGATGCTTTTCGATTTTGTGTGGGCACCGTAGTAATTTACGATTGTAGATTGACGATTTACGATTGGAATTCGTCAACCTACAATCGTAAATGGTCAATTGAATCATGTTTTTCAACATCATTATTGGAATTTGGATTACGGCAGGTTTGACATTAGGCTTTGCCATGCCGCCGGCTAAAGAGTTAAAGGCCACGCCTGTGGCGTTTTTGCATGTGCCGATGGCCTTTGCCATGCTGATCGCGTTTTTTACGGCAGCGATTTACGGCGGTTTATGGCTCAAGCGGCGGCGTCCGGGCGATGATGCCTTCTCACTGTCTTTAGCCGAAGTGGGCCTGTGGTTTGGCGTTATCGCTACGGCGACGGGTTCAATTTGGTCGCGGGTGAACTGGGGGTCTTATTGGAATTGGGACCCACAGCAAGTTGGCATTGTGGCGACACTCTTAACTTATGCCGCGCTTTTTGCTTTGCGTAGTGCTAATGACGACGAAAGCAAAGCGCGCGATTTGTGGGCGGTTTACGCCATTTTCGGATGTATTGCCTCGCTTTTCTGGACTGTAATTTACCGTCGTTTAGGCGCGTCGCTGCATCCCGAAGATACCACGCGCACCAGCAGTGGCCTATTTAAATTTGCGCTCTGGTTCAACATTATCGGCTACACCATGCTGATGATTCGTATTGCTCAATTGCGGGCGCGCATTGAAGGCGCGGCGCAGCGTTTGAAGGAGATAAGCTGGCTATGAACGATCTCAATTTAAGCCAAAACCTGCCGATTTATTTAGTAGCTTTGGTAACGTGGCTGGGTGTTTTCGCTTATCTGTTGCGCTTGGATGCCTTAACGCGCGCCTTAGAAAAACAAGCGCAAAGCGTGCGTGAAGAACGCAGTGGCGAAGGACACACGAATGAGAGCGAATAATCGTCGTAAATCATGAAATTGTTGCCTCTTGCGCTCAATGTGCAAGGCCGAAACTGTGTGATTTTCGGCGCGGGTGCTGTAGCACGGCGTAAAGCGCTTTCGCTGCTTGAATGCGGCGCGCAACTGAAAGTTGTAGCGCCGCATTTTGCTGAAGATTGGGCCAATTTGCAGAGCGAAAAAATCGAGTGTATTAACCGTCCTTATCTAAAAGGCGATTGCAAGAATGCCTTATTAGTTTTTGCCTGCACCGATGACGCAGCCGTCAATCGGCAAATTGCCGCGGAGGCCCTGCAACTGAATATCTTGTGCAACGTGGCGGATGAAAGCGAGGTCAGTGATTTCCACTCAATGGCAACGCTGCGACGCGGTGATATTTGTATTGGAATCTCGACAAGCGGCGGCAGCCCGGCCTTATCGCGACATTTAAAAGAGAAAATCAGCGAAACCATCGGCCCGGAATACGAATCATTGCTTGAACTATTAGCCGTGCAACGGGAAACCTTGTCGCAACGGATAGATGAGCAAAGCCAACGCGCCGGGTTATGGCGCGCTGTCCTCGATAGCGATATTTTGAATTTACTGCGCGCCGAAAAAAGCGAAGAGGCCGCAGAGCTATTGCGTTCGTTGTTGTCAACCAATGACAAATCGCAACGGACAGTCGACTAATAAATGCAGCTTTACCTGTTAGGCCTGAGTCACAAAACGGCGCCCGTTGAGGTGCGTGAAAAGTTGGCGCTTGCCCCCGAACGCCTGCCTCAGGCATTGCAGTTCTTGTGTCGACGCAGCGGCGTGCAGGAAGCGGCGATTCTTTCAACGTGCAACCGCGCTGAAATTTATGTGGTCGGCGATGAAAAGGCCGGCGCACACCTCGATAACTTTCTGGATGAGTTTCATCATGTCTCCGCGCGCGCTTTGCAAGATAGCCTCTATCGCGGCTATGATGCTCAATCGGCACGACACTTATTTCGCGTAGCGAGCGGCGTGGAAAGTCTGGTATTGGGCGAAAGCGAAATTCTTGGTCAGATTAAAAGCGCCTTCGAGATGGCACGCGAAAGCGGCACCAGCAGCAAGGTGCTGGATGAGCTGTTTCGCCGCGCCATTGCCTGCGGCAAGCGCACTCGAACCGAAACCGCCATCGGGCGCGGCGCTTTAAGCGTCGGCAGCGCTTCTGTAGAACTGGCGAAGCAAATCTTTGGGCCGCTGGCCGGGCATACAATTCTCATTTTAGGGGCCGGCAAAATGTCGGCGCGCACGGCGAAAACTTTAGTCGCTTCCGGTGCGCGCTATGTCATGGTCGCCAATCGCACCTTTGAAAAAGCGCAGGAGCTGGCGGCGCAATTTGGCCCCGAAGGTCAGGCGATTCGCTGGGACGAGTTTCCGCAAAAGCTCAGCGAAGCTGATATTGTTATTGCTTCCACGCGCGCGCCGGGCCATATCGTCAAAGCAAGTGACGTGGCGCAGGCGATGCGCGTGAGGCGCCATCGCCCGTTGTTTTTGGTGGACATCGCTGTGCCGCGTGACATTGATCCGCAGGCACATCATCTGGACAATGTTTTCGTTTACGATATTGATGATTTGCAGGGTGTAGTTAATGCGAATTTAGCGCAGCGCACGCTGGAATTGCCCCTCGTCGAAAACATCATCGAAAGCGAAGTGCAGAACTGGGAAAAATGGTATCGGGCGCGACGGGCACAGCCTGTCATGGCGGCTCTGGCGCGGCGCGCGCAGGAGATTCGAGAAAGCGAAGTGCAAAGCGCTTTAGCCCAACTGCCGAATTTATCTGAACGCGAAAGAGAAGTCGTTAAAGCCTTGGCCAAATCCATCGAAGGCAAAATTTTGCACGCGCCTTTGCGGCATTTACGCGAAGCGGGCGAAAACGATTCCTCCGATGTCGAAGCGCTGCGTCGCGCCTGTGGTTTGGAAGAGAAAGAACCGAAAAACGAAACCCAAAACGAGGAG
>DASWNL010000600.1:0-3399 GCA_036399215.1 Abditibacteriaceae bacterium | reverse complement strand
GCTTTGCGCATATAAAAAGTCTTGCTTTTCTACTGCTGGCAATCCTTCAAGTTGCATGCGAAATTTCACGCGCACCATCTTGTCGGAGTCCATGCCGAAAGCGCCCGCCAAAGTTTCTGCTCCCACCATTTGCAGCAGCATGGGCGTAAACAAAGGGTCTTTAATCAGGCGCACATTATAGCTGCGATCAATGCCGCGCTCGGCGTTTTTCAAGCGCACATGCATCGGCACCATGTCGGCGCGGCGTCCGATTGTGCCGCCGATGGCGAACTCGGTATCTTGTTGCAAAGCGCCCACTTCGCGCACCGGCGAGGCTAACTTAAAGGATTGTTGATAGCTCGGAAAAATATCGTGAATATAAGCGCTGGTCATCGGCATTGAAACGGCGCCCTTGCCGAACATCGGATGCCCAAAGGCCAAAATGCGCTTGCCCCAACGAAACGTGATGGTGCCTACACCTGACATATCAAGATCGCCGGTCACAAGCGGCACACCAATGGCGCCGCCCGGCACAAACGGCGGATTGGCGTCGGTTTTATTTCCCGCAGAAGAGAAAGCTTGCACTTGCGCCATCGGGCCTTTCATCGCGCCGCCGGTTCCTATTACCGGTTCAATGCCCCACGGTTCAAACATTTGCTTCAGGCGGGGCAGCGATGCCGGAGAAAAACCGGACAACTGCATCAACATGTTGCAGGGACGCCCCACAAGGGCGCCGGGCATTGCCAAACCTTTGCTGCCTTTTGCCGATGATTGAAAATCGCGTGATACAACAACTTGCGAAAATCTCTGCCCACCAATCGCAAGCGGTTTGACGGCACGATAAGTTTCAGGCGCAAAGGTGGTCAAATGCTGCTTCGTGGGCCGGGTCGTGACACTGGCTGTGCGCTTGGTTTCAGCGTTATCGGGCAAGGCGCCTTCGATCATCTGCGTAATCGGCGTTACACCGCCAATTGGCTCTTTGGGAAAGCCGAAGCCGATAGCAATAGCGCCCAGCATCTTGCCGTTGATATAAACCGGGCTGCCGCTCATGCCGGCGATGATGCCGCTTTGACGTTTGACAACAGGCCCATCCAGCACTTTAATCAAGACTAAATCGCCGCCACCCATCACTTTTTTCAGGGTGCCGATGACTTCGATTTTGAATTCTTCAATTTTGCCGCCCTGGAACACGCTGCGTCCGATGCCGCGCATCCCGCGTTTGGCGCTATCTGCGCGCATGATTTTGCCCTCGCGCAAGAGTTGGTTAATCATAGCCCGCGCTTCGGAGCGGTCTAAGCGCGGCGTTTGCGTGTCAGGTTTGGTTTGCGCCTGCGCGGCAATAGGAATAAAACCGCTAAAAATAGCGGACGCGACTATGAATTGAAACTTTCGTTTCGGGCTGACCTTCATGCTGGAAAAACTCCTCGGAAAAACGGAATGCAAGGCTGAATAATATGTCATTTCGACCGCGGGTGCCCGCTGGGCGGGACGCAGCGCGTAGTGGAGAAATCCTGCTTTGGCGCGCCTTAAAGATGCCTCGGCTTCGCTCGGCATGACACGATTTCTGAATTACGCGGTAACGTGAGAATAATCTTATCGAAAAACCTAAGTAGCGTGTTCCGGCGATTTTTCCTCTGCTTTTTCGCCGCCTTCGGTTAAGAGATCGGCAATCCATTTTGTGCTATCAAAATGGGCACAGAGAATCAGGAGAGTCACCGTCAGGGGCACGCCAATCAAAGCACCGGCCACGCCCCACACCCAACCCCAGAAGGCGATGGAAAACAAAACGAGAAACGATGAAATCTGTAGTTGTCGTCCTTCAAGGAGCGGGTCAACAAAAGTGCCGAGTCCCAGTTGAATGAAACACATCACGAAAAACACTAAGGCAGCGCGCCCCGGCTCTTCCATTTGAAACAAGGCAAAAAGCGTTGGAGGAATAACGGAAATCAAAGAGCCGATTGTGGGCAGGTAATTAAGCAGCGCCGCTGATAAGCCCCAGATGAAAGGTAAATCCAAGCCCAGGGCTAAGGCGGCCAGACCGGAACAAACACCCTGAATAACGCTGACAACACTGCGCGTCCAGAAGTAGCGCCCACACTTATCCACCACTTGATCAATTACATGCAAAGCCTGGCTCTTGTCTTCGGTTCCTTCCAGCCCGCGTTGTAACTTCGCGCGAAACTTTGGCGCCTCGTGCAACCCCAAGGCTAAAAGACCAAAAGTCAAAAGCCATAAGCCGACCATCGAAAGCAGGGATTTGACAACCGAAGCCCCGCGTCGCATTTTGGATTCGCTGCCTGAACCCGGCGAACCCTCAAAAAGCAGACGAGGATTCTCCGGCAACGTCACATCATATTGCTGGGCACGTTCGCGGGTTTTCTGCCACATCTTGGTTGCCCGCTCCCCATATTGAGGCGCGGCATCAGCGATGACTTTGCCGGAATAAAACAACAAGCCCACGAAAACCGCAAAAATGCCCAGCAAAGCCAGCAATGTTAAAGGAAATGCTGCCTTTTTCGGCAAGCGGGCCTGAAACCACTTGTAAAGCGGCCAGGCTAAGGTAATCAAAAATAAAGCAAAGGCTAACGGCATCGTCACCGAGTAGCTGGCTTTTAATGCGCCAATGACGGCAATGGCCGTAAGGACGGAAAGCAACACCGGCGTCAAATTGGATTTGCCAGAAGTTTCATTCATAACAGGCCCGTCCCACCTGCATGATTTGTTCCGCAGTTATTGGGTTACTATTCCGGCGTGACTTCACCCAGCGCAACCTGGCGATAGTCGCCGTTATTTTCACGCGCCACCTGTTCCAGCAGTTGCGAAGCCTCAAAACTTTGATCTGTGCCATCCGGGTCTTTGCCCACTAAGCCTATGGTGAAGATACGGGCGCGGCCTCGGTTTAAATTGCGAATGCGCGCCGCCAGACGGCTAAAATCGGTTTCACCATAGGTCGGCACGCCGTCGGTAATGACCACCACGACATTGACATCCGCGCTTGCCAGGGCATTTTGCATGGCGTTTTCCAGATTGGTGCCTTTATTCAAACGCAACGCCGTAATAAATTTCTGGCCCTGCGCTAAATTTTGCGGCGTGGCAGGAAGTAGCTTTTTAGAAAGCGGCCACGCTTTGCCGTAAAACGACACGATATTGAATAGCTCATTGCTTTGCAAAGTTTTCAAGGCATCGCGCAACTCCTGCTTGGCGCGGGCCAAACGCGGCTGCATGGAAAGAGAAACGTCAATCACATAAACAATACGGCGCGGCCCCTGGCCTCCCCCGCCACCATCGCCCAAACCAAACGGCAAGCCGCCGCCCGGCTTGCGGCCATTACCTCCCTGCCCACCCTTCTCATTACCGCCCTTCCCACCACCGCCTTGCCCTGAACCTCCCCCGCCCCCACCGCCACCGCCACCAGAAATA
>DASWNL010000599.1:0-3437 GCA_036399215.1 Abditibacteriaceae bacterium | reverse complement strand
CGGTAACGGTGGCCGCTTATCCGATTGCACGATTTTGGCAATGGACAAATCACCTTCGCCCACCGGGCTAAATTCTACGTGTAAGCGATGGCCTACATAATCGTTTAACGGATGCTGCACCCAACGCCATTCATCTTTTTTGTCCTCGAATTCGCGCACCGTGGCGCCATGTAGCGGGCCGACAATGACCAGATGCGAATTCACAACAGCATAAGCGCGCAACGAGCCACGCACTAAATACCACAAACTAGGCGTTTTCAACGTAAAATCAGGCGTGCGTAAGGTTTGTTCGCTGCGCTCCCAGGCGCCGAGAGTTCCAACATCGCGCTCGACGCCTTTGGCCGCCAATTTTTTCCAGGCTTCACCACGCCGCGCACCGCTTCTTGTAACGAAACCCAGCACTGGTTTCGCCCCATAGCCCACAACAGCCTCGCCCTTTTGCGCCGGACGCAATCCAAAGCTATAACCGTCCTGCATCCAATCGCTCGGTTGAGCCTGCGTATAATCTGCGACAACTAATTCGGGTGCTGATGCGGGCGCACTTTGCGCTTCGGCTTGTTGTTTTTTCCAGTTTTCCAGCAGTGGCTTCAGGCGTTTGGTAAATTCTCCAGTTTCATCGCTTGATTTATCCAGTGATGTAAGGGCAAAAGCGTGCAACAGATGCGATGAACTATCTTTGGCCGTTATCAAAGCCTCGACCCAGCGTTTTAACTGCGCTTCGTCTAAGTTTTTCGTTTTGGCAACGGCAACGACATCGCTTTTTTCATCTTGCAAAACTTCGCGTGCCACCATCAGATAATCGGGCGCGCTGGCGATGCCCGTTTTCAAGGCTTCGCCTGTGGTTTTGACGAGTTGAGACTGCGATTTCTCTTGCCACTTCACCAACTGCTGCGCGATTTCGCGATGCGTTTCCATCGTGGCAAAGCGCGCTTGACGGTAACTGCTGCTGATGAGATAGCCGCTGAGAGCGTAATAATCTTTCTGTGAAATTGCATCGAACTTGTGATCGTGACAACGCGCACAGGAAACCGTCAGACCTTGAAAGGTTTTGGTCATCACATCCAGGCGGTTGTCTATACGGTCAGTTTCGTCGCCGCGAATGCTGACCGGCGAATGCACTTCTTCGCCCAGAAACCAAAAACCCGTGCCTAAAATAGACTCGTTTGCTTTGTTCTTGTCTAGGCGCGGTGCGGGCATCAAATCGCCCGCGAGATGTTCGGTTACAAATTGGTCATAAGGCACATCGGCATTCAGTGCGCGCACCACATAATCGCGGTATTGATAAGCGTTGGGAATGGTGTAATCAAACTCGTGTCCGCGCGTCTCGGCATATCGAACGGAATCAAGCCAGTGACGGCCCCAGCGCTCGCCAAACTGGGGACTTGCCAGTAAGCGGTCAACGACTTTTTCGATGGCGACTTGCCGATTGGCAGCGGCATCTTTCGTAAAAGCCTCGATTTCCTCGGCTTTAGGGGGCAAACCGGTGAGGTCGAAATGCAGGCGCCGTAACAAAACCAAATCATCAGCGGGCGGCGCGGGCACCAGATTCTTCTCTTCGAGACGCGCCAAAATATAGCGATCAATCGGCTGCGCGCCCCAGACTTTGTTTTTAATGCTGGGAAGGGCGGTTTTGCGTGGAGCTTGCCACATCCAGAACTCGGCTTTGCGCTTGGCGAGATCAAACTTTTCGATCTGGCCTTGCTTTTTGGCTTCGGCCGGCCAGGGTGCGCCTTGTCTTACCCACTCTTCTAAATCGGCGATTTGCGCGGCGGGCAGTTTGCCTTTGGGCGGCATCTGCACATCTTGATGGTCATAGCGCACCGATTTGATGAATAAGCTTTCATCGGGCTTGCCGGGCACAATCGCCGGGCCGGTATCGCCGCCTTTAAGCAGTCCTTCACGCGAGTCAACAAACAGACTGCCCTTGAGTTTTTTGGATGTCGTGCTGTGACAGCTATAGCACTGCTCGGCCAGCACAGGCCGCACGCGATTCTCGAAAAATTCGAGTTGCTGGGGTGTAAAATCATCAGCTGATGCGGGAAAGGCAAAAGCGCTGAGCATTGCCAGGGCTACGATAGATTGGAGGAATTTCATCTTTAAGGTCTTAACGAAGCGGCGTGCCGGGCACGGCTACGCCATTGGTATCGAGAATATGCACTTCATGAATGCCGGGGCCGGTAGCTTCGGCAAAAGTCCACACCACTTTTTTATCCGGCGTTACTTCGAGTAACTTTGTGCGATTGGCGCCGATGGCGTAAGAACAAATCACTGTGTTGCCATTAGGCAAGCGCTGGGCACCACAGGGATCATTCAACAAATTGCCCGGCAAATCGGCGTTGCTGAGTTGCCATACAGTTTTACCCGCCGCATCTACTTCATAAACCAAATTACCGTGGGTAAGATTAATCAGAGTATTGCCATTGGGCAAGCGAATAGCCGTAAAAGGCCAACTGTCTTTCGGCTCATCCGGCGCCTTCCACTCCCAGACGATTTTGCCTTCAGGTGTATATTCGCGCACAACTTTATCGAATAGTTGCGGGACGAGATAGTTGCCGTTTTCCAACTTGCGCGTCATGCGCGACTGCATATGATGATTGTTGGTCTGGCACTGCAAAGGCACTTCGACTTTGATTTGCCCTTCGCGATTGACTTCTAAAATGCGCGGTCTGGCACCGGCTTCCGAAACCAAAAAGTTGCCATTGGCCAATAGTTGCGCAGTGTTGATTTCGGCCTGCGTGCCTTTCCATTCAAAAACGCGCTTCCCGTCGCGCGTTACTTCCAACACGGCGCCGTTGGGAAACTCATTACTTTTGGAGGCAGCCAGCACAATGTTGCCGTTGGGCAACACCTGTCCATCACGCGTTGAGGCGGGAAACTGCCAAACAGTTTGGCCTTCGCCATCAATAATTCGTGTTTGCCCACCGGTTGCTAAAAACGAGTGCTTGATAACCGGGGCCTCTTGTGCGGTTAAGCGCGCAGCCAGCAAAACAACAAAGGCACAGGCCAAAGTGGCGCGGCGAAAAGGAAGAAAATAGCGCATAAAATGAAATTGAGGGAATTAGACCCCTGAGGTAGCCAAACGGGTCATGTGGACAACCAGAGTAATAAAGCCGTTCCCAACTATATGGACAAGCAACTGACTTTCGGATCAACGAACCGCATTTTGACCAATATCAACGTATGGTCGCCCGATTCACAATGGATTGTTTACGATGTGCGGCCTGATGCCGAAGGTAGCGTTTTTGAAGGCTCGCGCATCGAAGCCGTTAATCTGGATGGCGAAGTGAAATCGCTTTACCAATCCTCTCACGGCGCGCATTGCGGCGTGGCAACCTGGCATCCGCGCGAAGACAAAGTTGTTTTCATTCTTGGCCCCGAAAATCCCACGCCCGATTGGCAATACGGCCCCGCGCATCGGCAGGGCATGATTGTGGATG
>DASWNL010000598.1:0-10369 GCA_036399215.1 Abditibacteriaceae bacterium | reverse complement strand
CGCGGGCCATAAACGCCATGCCGTAGCAGCCATAAATGCTATACAGGCTATACAAGGTGCGGCCAACGACGAAAGGAGAATCGTATTCCAAAGCTCTTCTGAGTTATCGCGCCAGACATTGAAAAAGGTAGTCGCACTTTTCATTTCGCGTGCAAAAACCCAAACCGGCGCACCCACAGCAACGCCAAGCAACGGCAAAGCGAAAACGAAGCCGACAATGCCGGCTTTGGAGATAAATAATTCGCGCCGCGCGCTGTTTTGCCCATTATAAAAACGTAAAGCGCGCAACGACGGCAAAAGCAACAGCGCGCCGATGAGTAGCATCGGCAAACTGCGCAAAGCAGCGATTGCCTCTTCGCCGCCGGCATTGAAGGCGCGGTAAATCTCAACGGAATAAGTGCGCGCATCCAACAGGTCGCAGGCGCCCATTTCCCACAGTGAAAGCGCGCCCGTCGCACCCATCGCGCCGAAGAGAGCAGGAGTTAACTGCGGCCTGTAAAAATGCCATAACGCTTGCCATTTATCGCCAAACAGATGCGCGGCCTCTTCGCTATCAGGCGGCAAAGAACCAAAAGCCAGCGCGAGGGCAAACGTAGCAATCGGAAAAAAGCACAAGGCCAAAAGCGGCGCAGCAATGAAAATTCCATCTATTGGCAAGGGTTGATTGGCGGCCAACGCCGCTAACGAACGCGCCGGTGGCGTGCGTGACAGTTCCAGCCAGGCGGTTGCCATCAAAGTCGGCGGCAATGCCAGAGGCAACGCGCAAAATAAAGTTAAAACAGGCCGCCAGACTTTAGGCCCACGCGCCAAAGCCAGAGCCGGGAAAATGCCAAGAACACACGACAGGATGCCGGATAAAGACGCCAAAACCAGCGAATTCCAGAATAACGAACGTGATAAGGGGCGCAGCGGCAAAGCCTCAATTAGCAGGTCTGGTTGCTGAAGAAGAGCCTGTTGCACCGCCCCACCGATAAGACAGGTAAAGGGCGCCCACAAAAACAAGAGTAATAACGCGGTGAATACGGAGGAGAAACAAAAACGCATTGTAGGGGAGCAGCCTGCTGCGCCCAAATTTCACGATGACTTTACTGGAGCCTATTTCAAAAGTCACAAAAGAGAAATTCAGGTGTGGTTTCAAGTATTGTTTATGGATTCCACCTGCCCGCAAGCGGGCGCCCGGCGCGGGAATCCATAAGTGATGCTGCTTAACACTTGCCGACTTCTAAAATAGCCTTTAACATATCACAAAACAACGCGCCTTGTTCAAATAGGGCGAGACAATTGTAAGGCGCTTCCTGTTATAGTTATGTGGTAATTTTAGTTCGGAAAGAGGCCCAAGACACAATGAATGAACTTCAAGAGATGCAAGAGAGAATTGCTCAGTTAGAACAAGAAACCCGCACGCTGAAATCGAAGGGGAAAGCTCAGTTGGTGCGGCAACGCTTTGTTTTTATTCTGGCAGTGGTTGGTGTAGGCACGGCGCTTATTACTCACAACGGCAATACCCAGGCGAAGGGCCAGGCGAACACAGTGGTTTGCCAGCAACTTAAAATTGTTGATGCGGAAGGCACTGTTTTGATGTCCTTAGGCTCGACAAAAGATGCAGAAGGCCAAATCTCTGTCTATAACAGCAACGAGAAACGGGTCGTGGTTATTTCAGCTACGACGGAAACAGGTGAAGGCGGCGTTTGGATCTCTGACGATGAGGGCAACAACACAGCTTCCCTCAGAAGCCAGGACGGAAAAGGGGTTCTCTGGACAAAGAAGTAAAGAAGTAACTCCAACAGGGTGTTTGTGTTTATCAACAACCCGTAAACATAGAACAGCGCTTGCCTCTTAGACGAGGGAAGCGCTGTTCTTTTGTGCTCTCCGGCTAACTCACACGTATTGCCCGCCGAGCTGATGACCGAGTAACTCTCACATTGCTCGTCAAGTAATTAGTTTGGACAAACAAAAACACCATCTCCTACTATTACGACTCTGCCTTGCTGTCCAGTGCATGAATCTTACTCAGATTAATGCACAACGATGGGCAGTATAAAAAGCGATAGCTCCATACCATTACAAAATCATTTCAAAAACTGCTTTCATTGTAGTCACGTTTATTATGGCTATCATAAATGAGAATTGAATCACGAAAATGCGCTAAACGATGGCTAAGTTAGGCAGGTGTAGCACCGTCTAAGCAGAACAGAGCATGTAATTATAATAAAGGGTTATAGAGTGCTATGTGGGGCGCAAAAATTAAAGTCTCTCAAACGCATTAGCTCCTCCCCAAAGGGCACCCGAATCAGAAACGCCGCACTGATTAAAGCGCGGCGTTTTCCTTCATCTCTTTTAGCATGTTACAAAACAAGGCGCCCTGCTCGATGGCATCATCCAGAGCCTTGTGAGTGTGCGGCAGATCATCAAACCAACGGCGCGGCATGCGGCGTTTGGTCGCATCCCGATAAGGGCATTTCATCAAGGCCATCGCTAAGGTTTTCATGTCGAGCGCTGAGTGAGAAAACGGACTTTCACCGGTAAAACGAATGAGATACCAGTAAATAAACAGAAAATCGAACCCCGCTGGATACGCCACGAAAACCGGCTTGCCAGGCAAGGCTTTTATCCACGAAACATAGTTCTTCATGGCAACTTCCGGCGCCTGCAAGTTTTCGCGGCACGCTTGCCACGCTTCGGGCTGACTTTGCCACCATTCCATCGTTTTGGGATGACCCCTTGCGCCGTCCAGCGTTTGCAAATTCGCTTCAAAAGTGGAAATCAAAGTTTTGTCTTCTAAATATGCCGCTGAGCCAAATGAGAGCATCGAATGTGGGCCGGGAATCGGCCCATCGGTTTCAACATCGGTGGAAACATAAATTTCGGGCATATCAATCTTTCAACAAAATTTCCGCAAGCGGCTCGCGGATTTCATCCCACGCAGCAGGCCACTTTGCCGTATCGTTGGGTGCGGCTTTTAATTGCTTCATTAATGCTTGCAGTTCCGGCTGCTTAACTTTAATGCCAGGGCGCAGCGGCATCACACCAATCATGGTTTGAACGAGTTGTCTTTCGGTTTCAACCTTGAGTAGAACATCCACTAACTTTTGGGCGTTAGCCTGGTGCGGTGCATTTTTTAAAATGGCAACCGAACCGGGGATGAAAACTAAATCTTTAGAATTAGGCAACATAAAATATCCACTGCGTGCTTTACTTCGCTGAGCAAAATAATCATCCGTGTCCGTAACCCCGTAACCCAGTTCCTTAAGCGCCACTTTTTCGGCAACCACGGAATTGCCAGGCAAAATCTTGACGCCACTGGCTTTTAACTTCTGAAAATAATTTAAAGTTTGTCTTCTACCTAATCTCACGCCTAACGCAGCAACCCAATCGCTGCCTGTCCCGAACTGCGGATTACTAATGCCAATCCCGCCTCGCGTGAGCATTGTCTGAGTAAACTTATCGGACAATTTAAACAACCACACTGGTTGTGAAAAAATCTCGACCCGTGCCCGCACGCCAAGCCCCGTCCAACTGCCGTCTTTGGCTTTAAACGCGGCGGGAATATCTTTAGCCGACGGCGAAACATAAGGCTGCAAAAGTCCTTCACGATTTAGCAAAAGCGTTTGCAACAAAGCGCTGCTCCAGAACACATCGCCTTGTGGGCGGTTTTTCTCGGCGCGGATTTTATTGGCAAGTCCAGCGGTTTTAGCGGCTTCGGTATCGTAAAGCACATCTATCTGAAGGCCGGTTTGCTTCTCTAATTCCTTAATAATCGGCTTGGCGTAAACGTCATCAACTGAGCAATACAACACCACGCGATTGGACGGAGATTCTTGCTTATTGCAAGCAGAAATGAACCACAAAGACACAAAGACACAAAAAAAAGATGAGGGAGTGAAAAGGCGCAGGGGTGAAGGCTTCCGCCTATTAAACTTGTTCTCTCTCTTCCTTTGTGTCTTTGTGTCTTTGTGGTTCATTTTTCCACCGGCCATTTTTCCTTGAAGAGTTGCGGCACGCGCACCGGTTTCCACTGTGGCGTCAGGTAAGCAAGAGTCTGCTGTGCTCGCATTAAAAGCGCGCCATCGCGCGGGCGAATTAATTCAAATTGTAAAAGCGTGCGCGCCCCTTCATGCGAGGCAACTACGACGTGCAATTCCAAATTATCTTCGTGATGTGCTGGTTGCAGATACTCAACTTCGACGCGGCGCACCACAGGTTGCGCGCCGCATAATTCCAGGGCTTGCGCGAGGGTCAAATGCGCGGCGTGCATCAAAGCGTAGCGCCCGCGCTCGATATATTCCACATAGCGCGTGTTGGAAACCACGCCGCCAAAATCGGTTTCAAAGGCCACAACGTGAATCGGCAAAATCACTTTCATGATTGCACATACAATCCGATGGCCCGGCCTAAATCCATGCCGAATAAATGAGCTTTACCTGGCGTCATTATCTCTCCACCGGCCAGTGCATAAGGGATTTCCAAGGTTGTAGCAATTTTCGGTGATAGATTGAGACGCGCCCAACGCGCCACTGTGGGTGCATCACTTTGATACCACTCTTGCCCCGGCATAATGGTGTGGCGCGCATCAAAGCGCAAGGGGCCGGTTTGCGTAGCTTGCAAAATCTCCATAAAGCGCTTTAATTCCATATGATTTTCAGGTGGAAGACCGAGGAAAAACAGTTCTTCATTGCGCCCACCGCGAATCCAGGGGCAATGTAAATCCAGATAAAACACACACTCGCCCCATGTAGGAGCCTGTTCCATCAAAGCGCGCGTCGAAGCGTAAAGCGGCGAATCCGTGAAATCGCGGTTATGGTCATGTGGCTTTCGGTTCTTGCCCTGTTCGCCGTTTTCCACGCCGTCCTTATCCATAAATGGAATTATATGGAGATCAATATTTTCTTGGAGATAGTCAGAGACATCTAAGAATCCTTCATCCTCGATTGGAAGGTGCCAACTCTCCATGACTCCTTCCAAAACAAAATTCGCCATCGTTTCGCAAGCATGGGTGCGCGCCGTGAATAAAGCGAATTTGCCGCCATGTCGCGATGGCGCAAAAAAATGATCAACCGGGCGATTTTGTTCGGATAAGCAAAGTGTTTGCTGAACTTCTTCCCGTCCTAAAAGAAGCTTATGATAGTCGGTCTGGTGGTAAGGGAAACAAAAGGCGAAATAAACTTCGTCATCACTGTCGCCGAACTCGAAAGAAAATCCGTTGTCTTTTACAGCATCTCGACCTAACCAATACCAGTTCTGCTGGTCGCGATTCACACAAGGCCCACAGGCGGCAAATACATCGCCATCGGTGAACTGAAAACGTAAGTTGCGTCGCTGCGCGCCGCGCACGCGAAAGTGCCAGTAGAACCACCATTCACGTGAACTTTCCCAATCCTGGCGCAAGAAAACAGTGTCACCGTCGATACGATCCACGATTATGTTGCCGCTGGGGAAATCGGAATCAATTTCAAATAACATTACATCGCCTTTATGCCGTAGCGCGTGACAAGAAATGGTTGTTGCACAAAAGGGGCGCCGCCCTGTCTGGCAACTTCGCGCAGGGGATTCCAGTTGTTATTTGGCGGCGCGAGAGCTAAGAGAAAGGCACTATTCTCCAAAATCAGGGCCGCTACTTCTTCGTTTTCTTCGAGATATTCCGGCAAAACCAGGAGACGCGCGCCGGCGTGGCCGTCGGGACATTCCAGAAAGTGCGCCACTTTTTTCAGATCGAATTGAGCCATTAGTTCGCGGCACTTTTCAACAGGGAACAAAGCTCGCGCATTGAGCAGTCCCTGCTCGTAAAGCTGCTCTTCGTTCATATTCAAAGTTTCGGCCTGCGCTTTCATCACATAGGCTACGCGGTCATCGAAATCGAGGACGTAAACGATAAGGAAGTTGGTATCGGCAAAAGGCCGCAAGGGTGGCGCTGCATCTTCGAGATCATCACCCAGCGCATCGAAAATATCGCGGCGCACAATGCGCGGAAAAATCTTCGCCGCCATCGTCTCCGAATCCAGCGATTCCAGATCGGGAATCTGCTTATCCGGTGCCAACATCTGCTGCGCGAAGCCCTGATAAATCGTGCGGCGCGTTTTTGGATTGTTACGGCGCAATCCGGCAACAGTGCCATGTAATCTGTGTAAATACAATTTGCCGTCCGCGCCATCCGAAAGACTGACTTCAACATGGCCGGCATCATGGGCACCGATTTTCAAGTCGCCCCACTCATGCCGCAGGAATTCAACGAATTCATCGGCGATTTCTTGTTCTGAAGGCGGCGCATGTTGCCAGGGAAAACGCATGAATTAATCGAGGGTTACAAGATGAGCGCGCAGCCATTCAACCAATTCTTCACGACTGGCTTCGCCCGCTGCCAGACGCAAAACAAATGTTTCCTGCTCGTCAACCGGCGCGCTGATTTCGTAACCGTTACGAGCGAGGAAGAATTCCATCGCTGCATGTCCAATGCGTTTGTTGCCGTCAATGAAGGGGTGATTATTGAGCAGAGAAAAACCAGGCGCCGCCGCTTTTTCTTCGAGTGAAGGATACAGTTCCTGTCCGCCAAAAGTCATAGTTGGTTGGGCTATGGCCGATTCAACGGCACCTTGATCGCGCACACCGGAGGAGCCACCCGATTGCAGCAAAACCCGGCGATGCAGTTCGAGCACTTGGCTTAAGTTAATGTAGTTCATAACTTACGCCAGGCGA
Source organism: Abditibacteriaceae bacterium (assembly GCA_036399215.1). Lineage (GTDB taxonomy): Bacteria > Armatimonadota > Abditibacteriia > Abditibacteriales > Abditibacteriaceae > DASWNL01. Next base: position 3,679 of record DASWNL010000598.1, on the reverse strand, counting down.
CGATAAAGTTCGGCGTTCTTTTCTAAAATGTGCGTTACAACCCGTTCAAAATCCTCGCCCAGTTCGCCGGGTTCATTGGGCTGGTTAAATCGCTCTTGCAATGTGTCATGCGCCAACTCTTCTGGCGCGACGCCCAGGTTTTCGGCGCGTTCACGCAAGCGGGCCGCTAATTCATCTTCCAGAGTAATGGTAATCGTCGTCATCGTTTTCCTCCGGCTTTTAGTCTAACGCTGCCAAACGCTCGCGCAGTTTGGCAAGCGCCACTTGATTCTCGTCGCGCTTGGCTTCTTCTTTTTGCACAACAGCAGGTGGCGCCTTTTCCGTAAATTGCGGATTAGATAATTTGGCTTCCACTCGCTTTAGGTCGCCTTCACGGTCATCAATCTCTTTTTGCAAGCGCGCCCTTTCGCGAGGAACATCAATCAAGCCTTCCAGCGGTAGGAAAATTTCCACGCCCGGTAATGATGCCGACAGAGCATTCTGCGGGCGCGACGCATCGCTTTCTACAATCGAAGCATTCTCCAGGTTCGCCAACTGCGTGACGTAATGCAGGTTCTCTCGCAAAACTTGAGCGGCGTTTTCTTCCAGCACTACCAATGTCATGTTGAGTTTCTGTCCCGGCGGCAACTTCGCTTCGGCCCGCAAATTTCGCGCGGCGCGGACTATGTCCTGGATAATGGCAAAGTCACGTTCGGCTGCTTCAAAATAGGGCATTTCTACTTTGCCCGGCCATACGGCTATGCATAACGACGACGCTTCTTTGTTCGTTGGCAACTGCTGCCAGATTTCTTCACTGAGAAAGGGCATAAATGGATGCAAAAGCCGAAGCGTTTCATCAAGCACGAAATTTATTAAAGCACCGTGTGCAGCATCACCAGCGCGCAACTTTGGCTTGGATAGCTCCACAAACCAATCGCAAAAGTCGCCCCAGATAAAGTTGTATAGCGCGCTGGCTGCCGCATCGAATTGATAATCATCTAAAGCCGTTGTCACCACATCTCTGGTTGAACTCAGGCGCGCTAAAATCCATCGCGACAGCAAATTATTGGGGTAATCTGGCTGATTGCTAATGACTGATTGCTGACTGCTCAACACAAAGCGCGATGCATTCCAAATCTTGTTGGCAAAATTGCGGGCCGATTGCATTTGCGGATAGCGTTCGGTCGGCTTGCCGTCCCATTGTAAAGGTAAAGATTTGCCTTCTTTGATTAAACGGCGCACGAATTCTTCGCCAAGCGCGACTTCGGCTTGATCTATGAAGCGCACGTCCTGGCTACCTCCGGCTAATTGCAAGAGGCCAAAGCGCGTGGCATCGGCGCCATAAGTTTCAATCAAGGCCATCGGGTCTATGCCGGTGCCAAGACTCTTGCTCATGCGCAGACCAAAGCAGTCCTGCACCGTGGGATGGATGAGCACATCATGGAAGGGAATGTCATCCACGAAATCGAGGCTCGTCAAAATCATGCGCGACACCCACAGATTCAAGATGTCGCGGCCTGTGATGAGAACCGAAGTGGGATACCATTCTTTTTCAAAATTATCCGGCCAGCCAAGCACGGCAAAGGGCCACAAGGCCGACGAAAACCAGGTGTCGAGCACATCTTCGTCCTGCGTCCAGCCTTCTTCTGTAATGGGTTCCAATGAGCAAACCACTTCGCCCTTTGGCCCATAGTAAACCGGAATGCGATGGCCCCACCACAACTGGCGCGAAATGCACCAATCGCGGATATTATCAAGCCACACCAACGAGGTATCCCCTGCGCGTTCAGGCGTATACTGCACGCGCTTCATGCGAATGGCATCGGCCACTGGGCGCGCCAACTCTTTCATGTCCACAAACCACTGTTCAGAAAGCAGTGGCTCTATGACCACGCCGGTGCGAGAGCAGTGACCAACCGAGTGCGAATACGGCTCGATTTTTTCAAGAAAACCCTGCTCCTTCAGATCGCGCACCACAACTTTGCGCGCTTCTTCACGCGATAGGCCCGCATAAACGCCCGCTTCGTCGGTCATTTTGGCATCGAAGCCAATAACCGAAATCATCGGCAGACCATGACGAGTGCCCATATCGTAGTCGTTGGGGTCGTGCGCCGGAGTCACTTTTACAGCGCCGGTGCCGAACTCCTTATCCACCAAATGATCGGCGATAATGGGAATGGCTCGGTTCATCAAGGGCAGCATCACGTTTTTGCCGATTAAATCGGCGTAACGCTCATCATTAGGATGAACGGCCACGCCGGTATCACCCAACATGGTTTCAGGCCGCGTGGTGGCGACTACGATAAAGCGGTCCGAACCTTGAACGGGATATTTGAAGTGCCACAAATGACCGTCTACTTCGCGATATTCGATTTCTAAATCGGAAACGGTGCTATGCGCGCCGGGCGACCAGTTCACCAGGCGCAAACCACGATAAATCAGCTTTTTATCGAACCACTCTTTAAAAACCGTCAGGACGGCGCGCGTGTAGCCCTCATCCATGGTGAAGCGCTCACGCGACCAATCATAAGAGCAGCCGAGCGATTTGAGCTGACTGATAATAGTGGCGCCATATTTGTCTTTCCAGATATGCGCGCGGCGCAGAAACTCTTCGCGGCCAACTTCCTCGCGCGTTTTGCCTTCTTCGGCGAAAATCCAATCTTTGACTTTGACCTCGGTAGCAATCGAAGCGTGGTCGGTTCCCGGCACACATAAAGTCGCTTCGCCCTTCATGCGGTGATAACGCAGCAGACAATCGTGTATTGAATGTTGCAAGGCATGACCGAGATGCAAAACGCCGGTTACGTTGGGCGGCGGAATGGTAATGCAATAACGCCCGTTGGAGGCATTAGCATCGTCGGGGGCGAAAAGGTTTTGTTCTTGCCAGAAGGCTTGCCAGCGCGCTTCAACCGGATGTGGATCGAAAGCAGTCGGCATGGAAAACGGCTGGTTGTTTGATTGGTTGGAATTCTCATTCTGTTCGGACATAGCCCTTGCAGTTTACCGATTTCGTGAGGGCCAATGGCATCAGTAAATCTACACCATTCCAATCGGAACGCATGGAAGAGAGCATTCGTCGGGGCTTTGCCAAACAACGCGAAATAAAAGTGTTGATTAGCAGAACATAGAAAAGCGTGCAAGGTCTAAGAGGAAGTTTAGCTTGCCGCAGACCCCTTAAAATGCTATTCTTAGGACTTGTGCCCGTAAAGGCGCAATAATGAGCGTGGCTTTTTAATTATGTATTTAATGACGTGTTTGATGACACTCAAAAAAGTCGTTCAGAAAGTTGTATTTGAGCAAGTTGTAGCGAGAATTATCGACGATAATAGTCGCCCCGACAGGATTAGAAGTAAAACTATCCGCTTCTCTTTCGATTCGACTTCGATTCGACAACAGCATGAACTATCGTTCGTTTGAAAACACTTTGTGTCCTGTGCACGGCGCCAATAGTCGCGCCTTAGGTAACAGACAAATTGCCACGCCTGATCAACTAACCATGAAATTGACAAACACAGCCGAAACCATTCGGGGGTGCCATTTATGAGCAAGCAGTATCAAAACGGTCAAAGCTCGCGCGGTGTCGAAGCCACTTCGGCAGCGCTGCCCGATGCCGTAGCCGCCTGGGTGAAGATGGCGCAGAAAACGCCTCTACTCACCGCAACCGAAGAAAAAGAACTGGGCCGTCGCATCGCGCAAGGCG